>NZ_MAOS01000023.1:0-132761 GCF_001721285.1 Pandoraea sp. ISTKB | reverse complement strand
CTCGAGCGATTCCACCGTGCACGCGAGCATGTTGCTGTGTCCCACGAAGTCCGCCACGAAGGGGCTTTTCGGGGATTGATAGATCTCGCGCGGCGTACCGATCTGCACGATGCGCCCTGCACTCATCACCGCAATGCGGTCGCTGAGCGATAACGCCTCGTCCTGATCGTGGGTGACATAGACAGTGGTGATCTTCAGCCGTCGCTGCAACTCGCGCAGCCAGCCACGGGCGCGCAGCCGCAGCGTGGAATCAAGATTCGACAGCGGCTCGTCGAGCAACAGCAACGTCGGCTCGTACACGAGCGTTCGGGCAAGCGCCACGCGCTGCTGCTGGCCGCCCGACAATTCGTGCGGATAGCGCTGTGCGAGCGGCAACATCTCGACGAGCGAAAGCGCCTCGTCAACCTTGTCGCGCATCGCCCGCGAGCGCACGCCGCGCAACTTCAACGGGTACGCCACGTTCTCGCGCACCGTCATGTGCGGCCACAGCGCATACGACTGGAACACCAATCCACAGTTACGCGACTCGGGCGGCAGCTCGATGCGTCGTGCGTCGTCGTAAAGCACCGTGTCGCCAAGCGTGATGCGCCCGCCGGACGGCGTCTCCAGACCGGCGATGGAAAACAGCGTGGTCGACTTGCCGCAACCGCTGGGCCCGAGCAAGGTCAGAAACTCACCATCGCGCACCTCCAGCGAGACCTGCTTGAGGATATCTACGTCGGCGTGACGCTTGCATAACGATTCGATTTTCAGAGCAGCCATGTTATTTCCCTACCTTCTTTCGACTGAGGATGCGAGCCACCGCGATCAACACCAACGTCAGCGTCAACTGAACGATCGAGAGCGCCGCCACCGGCCCGAAATCGCCATTCGTCCAGAGACGCAACATGGTCGGCCCGATCACCTGACTCGACGGCGCGACCAGAAACACCGCCGCCGCGTACTCCTTGAGAAAGCTCACGAAAAGCAGCAGATAGCTGCCTGCCATGGCATGACGTCCCAGCGGCAGCACGACGTTGCGGCATGTCTGCCACCATGTCGCCCCGCAAGTGCGTGATGCCTGATCCAGTTCGCGGCCAATCTGCATGAACGTCGGCGCCATGGCGGCAAACGCGGTCGGCAAGTTGCGCATGGAGAACGCGATGATGAGCAACCACAGCGTCCCGTACAGCACGCCCATGCCGGGCAACCACAGCGTGAGCCAGAGGAAGCCGATGCCCACCACAATGCCGGGCACGGCGCGCGGCGCGAGACACAACACTTCGAGCCATCGTCCTGCCCGGAACGGCGAGCGCTGCACACAAAGCACGACGAGTGCGACGAATGCGGTGGCGAGCGCGGCACCGATACCTGCGACGAACAGGCTGTTGGTGATGGCATGCCAGTATTCCGGCTGCGTGAAAATCTGCGCGTAATTGGATGTCGTCAGATAGGCCAGCGGCGAGACGAGCGGGCTGAGAAACTGCACGGCCGAGCGAGCCAGCAGACCGACGATCGGCAGCAGGATCGTGATCGTCAGATAGCACCACCAGAGCATCGCCAACCCGTAGCGCCACTTCCCCACCCGCAGCGGCCGATGCCGTTGTGCTTTACCGCGCAGCGTGACGAAGCGCTGGGTATTGCCGAGCACGCGCTGTTGAATCAGCACGAGAACCGCCACGCAGATCAGCATGCACACCGCAGCTGCCCCGAGCAGGCCGTAGTCGGGCGTGGTCTGACCGAGCGCTTCGCGATACAGAAACGTCGTGAAGAACTCCAGGTTCGACGGCGCGCCGAAGATCAGCGGAATCGAAAGCAACTCCAGCCCGCCGACGAACGCCAGCAACGCACTGTAGAAGATCGAGGGGCGCATGAGCGGCAACGTGATCGTGCGCATGACACGCCAGGGTTTCGCACCGGTCGAGCGCGCGGCGTCTTCGAGCGATCCGTTGGACAGCGACAACGCACTGGAGCACAGCACCGTCACGTAGGGCGCTTGCGACACCCCGGCAAGCACCCCCATGCCAAGAATGGAGTACAGATTCCATGGCGTGTCGGACAACCATCGTTGCACGGCCAGCGTGATATAGCCGGACGGGCCATAAAGCACATACCACCCGAACGCCAGCACCAGCTGCGAGAGGTAGACGGGCAGCGCCATCACGCCGCGCAACCACCGCACGCCCGGCATCTCCAGACGGGTGAAGCAGAACGCCCCGAACACACCGACCACGGTCGCCACGAGCGTCGACACGATCGCGAGCATGAACGAGTTGCCGGCCGCCGACAGGAACGCCCGACTCGTGAGCAGATCGACGTAATTGCGCACGGTCAGCGCCCCGCCGCCGTCGTAAAGCGGTCGATCGCTCAGCGACTGGTATAGGACGAGACAGAGCGGCGTGGCAACGAGCAGCAGCGTGGCGAGGAACACCCATCGCGGCACCCACCGCTCGGCACGGAATCCGCGCTTCTTCGGTGTGGCCGGCCACGCACTGGAAAGCAAAGCCATGCTTACTTCCTCCCGGCGTTGAAGGTGGCCTGCCATTTGGCGACGAAACCCGCCTGCTCGCGGAGCATGTCCGGCGAGTATCCGATCTGGATCACGTTCTTCGGCCCGAGTTGTTCGAGGATTTGCGAATACGTGATGACAGGCACTTCGGCAGGCTTCACATCGCTGCGGTAAGGCACCAGACCGCCCTTCGCAATGTTGACCTGCCCGTCATGCGACAACAGCCAGTTCATGACCAGTCCCGCCGACGCCTTGTTCTGCGATTTGCGCGTGATGGCCATGCCGCGCGGCATGAGCGGCGTGCCGTCCTTGATGAGCGTCCAGCCGAGAATGTCGCCCCGGTTTTCCTGACGCAGGCGCTCGAAGAATGTCGCCCCCGACGCGAAGTACACGACCGCGTATTCGCCCGTCGTCACCTTCTCGATCATCGTCGCCCCACTGCTCTCCAGCTGCGTCGCACGGGCCACCGCTTCCAGTGCGGGCCAACCGCGCTCACGGGCGTAAGTCCACTGCAATACGTAGGCGAACGCGTGCTTGGCAGCGTCATACGTCGTGATACGCCGGTTGAAGAGACCGGGAAACTGGCTGGACAGGCGCGCCAGATCGGCCAGCGACTGCGGTCGCTTGTCCGCCGGCAGTAACAACTTGTTGTAGACGATGACCAGCGGATCCGTCGAGAACGTGTAGAGCCCCGGCAAGGGTTTGCTCCACGCCGGCAAGATCGCCGACTCGCTCGAGGCAAACGGCTCGATGCCGTCCTTTTCGTGAAAACGCAGCCAGGCGTCGGGCGCCGCCGTGATGATGAGATCGGCACTGCGGCGGCCGACCGAAGACTCGCTGTAGTAGCGCTCGAACACTTCAGCGGGGCCGAGGTGCAGCGCTTCGACCTTGAGCCACGGGTACTTCGCCTTCAGGCCCGCGAGAAACGGCGCCATGTTGGCGTTCGACAGATTCGAGTAGATCAGCACGCCCTGCTCGCCACGGGCACGCGCCTCCATGTCCTGCGAGGCCGGTGCCGCCAATGCGGACACCGTACCGCCTGTCAGACAGGCCAGCGCGCCGGCCACACCAACGCCAAGCACACGTCTGCGCGAGGTGTTCTCAACGAGATGGCCCGCGCCATGTTCGGATTTCGTTTCCAAATACGCCTCCAGTCACGCCAATCACTTGGCTTACGAGTTGCCTGATCGCTGCCACAAGATCTCACGATCAGCTTGATGGCAAATAGTAGCCAATTTAAGATACACTCACAACCGATCAATAACGTTGTTTACCTCCGGGGTATCCCTAATACGTGTCGCCTGATGGCGACCGGCGCCCCGGCTTCTGACCTCCCTTTCGTCAAAGGACCTGTGTTCGTGAAGCTCACCGCCTATCACGTTGGCGCGACGATGTCGTTCTCGTGCCGAATGGATCCGCGCTTCTCTTATTGCCTGTATGTCCCGCGAGACTATGCCGATGCAGGCCGTCCGCCATGCCGATTGTTACTCGCCGTCCATGGCACCGAACGCGCGAACCAGCGTTTGCGCGACTTGTTCGCAACGTTCGCCGAGCAGGAAAACTACATCGTGGTCGCGCCGTTGTTTCCGGCGGACCTGAGCGACGACGGCGACATCGACGCCTACAAGTATCTGGTGCACGGCGAGATGCGCTACGACCTCATCGCCTGCGACATGCTCGACGAAGTGGCCGCTGCCTATGGTGTGCAAGCCGACGAATCGCTCGTCTTCGGATTCTCGGGCGGCGCACATTTCGCGCATCGATTTCTCTACGGTCACGCGTCACGGGTGCGCGCCGCATCCATCGCCGCGCCGGGTGGCATCACCCTGCCCGACGCAACGCAGCCGTGGTGGATCGGTGTGCAGGATTTCGAAGCGCGCTTCGGGCACCCCGTCGAATGGAACGCGCTCGGGCGCATTGCGCTGCATCTGGCGGTCGGCGCGGAAGATACGAATCCCAAGGGGATGATCCAGGGGCCGACGCATCCTCACTGGATGCCGGGTGCCGACGCACTCGGCAGCACACGTGTCGCGCGCTTGCAGCGTCTGCGCGATGCGCTTCAGGAGGTGAATGCCAATGTGCGCTATGAAGCACTCGACGGCGTGCGCCACGAGATGGCGCCGCTGGTCGACGCGGCGCAACGCTTCTTCGAGTCGCTGACGCCGCAGGCCGTCTGAGCGGGGCATGGCGGCCGCCGACATCGCGTCGGGCGGCCGCAGTGCCTGCCGTACCCTAGGTCCCCAGCAAAAACGCCCGCAAGATCGAGCGATAGCGCTCCGGTGTTTCGTAGAACGGCATGTGCGACGCCTCGGGAATGACCGCCAGTTGCGCATCGGGCAACGCGTCGAACATCGCACGCGAACACGTCGGCGTCAGTTCGTCATGCTCCCCGCAAATGACCAGCGTCGGCACGGCAATGTCCTTCATGTCAGGCACGCGGTTCCACTCGCGCATATTCCCCGTGTATGTGAACTCGTTCGGGCCCTGCATCGTGCAATACGGCCCGCGCGGACCGTCGTTCCATTGCGCGAGCGAGCGCGTAAGTGCGTCGGGCCAATCTTTCAGACGACAGACGTGCCGGTAGTTGAGCAGCGTCACCGCCGCCACATATTCGGGGTGGGTCAGCGTGCCGGCCGCTTCGTGCGCACGCATCATCGCCACCGTCTCCGGACCGAGCACGGCCCGCAACCGTTCGAGTTCTTCACGAAGCTGCGGGATGTCGCAGGCCCCATCGGCAATGACGTAGCGGCTGACCCGCGACGGATGCGTCAGGCAGTACTCCGTGCCGAGCCACGTCCCCCACGAATGCCCCAGCAGGGCAAAGCGCTCGATACCCAACGCCACGCGCACCTGCTCGACTTCGTCGACATACCGCGCCAATTTCCATAGCACCGGGTCGTCCGGTCGATCCGAGCGCCCGCACCCCAACTGATCGAAACACACCAGTGCGAAACCTTCGTCGAGCAGCCATTGATGCGGCTCGCGCAGATAGTCACAGGGCAGCCCGGGGCCGCCGTTGAGCGCGAACAAGACGCGTTCGCCCGCTCGCGCGAGATCCCCGTCCACGTACGCCTGCACTTGATACCCTTGTGTCAGGCGGATACTGACCGATTCGTGACGGTGCGTCATGCCTGGGCTCCCCAGACAACCTCCCGATCCTGATGCAGGCTGGGGATACGGGTGCGCGCCTGCGCAACGAGCCCTAGATCGAGATCCGCCATGACGAACCCGGGCGACTCGCCCCCGTCCGCGAGCACCGTGCCCCAGGGATCGACGATCAGCGAATGGCCGAAGCTGTAGCGCTCGCCATAGTGATGACCGCACTGCGCCGGCGCGATCACGAAGCACCCCGTCTCGATGGCCCGCGCCCGCACGAGAACATGCCAATGCGCCTCACCGGTCACTTTCATGAACGCCGCAGGCATCGCAATCATCGATGCCCCGGCTTGCGCCAGCCCCCGGAAAAGATGCGGAAAACGCACGTCGTAGCAAATCGATAGCCCGAGGGCGCCCCACGGCGTGTCATACACACGCGCATGCTGCCCCCGCTTGTACAGCCGCGACTCGGTGAAGCTGGACGATCCGGGTAGTGCGTCGAACAAATGGATCTTGTCGTAACGGCACACCGTTTCGCCCTGCGGCGAGAGCAGGAAGCTGCGATTGACGAGCTCGCCATCGTCATCGCGCACGGTCAGCGAGCCGACGAGCAACCAGAGACGCAATGACTTCGCGATAGCGGAAAACGCCGCCAGCGCGGCATGCGATGACTCTGGCCGTGCATACGCCCTCGTGCGCTCGAAATCAGCATCGAGATAGTCGACGGCCTCCGGCAGCGCCACGAATTGCGCCCCAGCCTGCGCGGCGAGACGAATTTGGGCCAACGTGCGCAGCACGTTGTCCTCTGCGTTATCGCTCGCACAGACCTGCACGCAAGCGACACGCAGATGGCGCGGCGCCATCGCCGCATCGGAAGTATCGGAAGTATCGGAAGTATCGGAAGTATCGGAAGTATCGGAAAAAGACGAGGAAGCCGGTGAAGCGTCGGACATGGAAATCTCCTTGATGAAGAAATTCGGGATGCCCAAGCATAGACGAGGAAACTAATAACGGCTACTATTTTGGCTACTATTCGATGAAGGGCCGACGTGCCCCTGGGGATCTCGACATGTTTCGAAAAAACCTGCTCAAGCAAAGCCTGACGCAAGGACGGAAGACCTTCGGTGCGTGGTTGTTCCTTCCCGGCGCGGATACGGCGGAAATTCTGGGCACTGCGGGATTCGACGCCCTCATCGTCGATCACGAACACACCGCCGGTGACGTGCAGACGACGATCGCTCAGCTACGCGCCATCCGTTCGGCGGGTGACGCCACGGTGCTGGCGCGCGTGCCGTCCTGCGACGCCCCGATCATCAAACCGCTGCTCGACGCCGGCGTCGAAGGGTTGCTACTGCCGACCATCGAGTCCGCCAGCGAAGCCCGGCGACTGGCGAGCGCCGCGTGGTATCCGCCGCACGGCGCTCGCGGTGCCCACTACACGGTGAGCCGGGCAGCGGGCTGGGGAACCGACACGTCTCCCTACCGGGCGAATGCCCGCCGCGAGTTGTTGCTGATCGGCATGATCGAAAGCGCTCGCGGCGTGGCTGCCCTGCCCGAGATCCTTGATGAAAACGTGCTCGACATGATCTTCATCGGCCCGCTCGATCTGGCGGAGAGTCACGGGTTTGGCCCCGCCATGAGTCATCGCGTCGTGCAGGCGGCGATCACCGAAGTGGAGCAACAGGTGCTCGCCCGGGGCGTCCTGCTCGGCGGGGCGCTGCGTCCGGGAGAGACACCCGCGCAGGCGTATGCCCGGGGTTACTCGTTCGTCACCGTCGGCTGTGATTCCGCCTTCCTGCGACAAACCGCCGAAGCCGGGGCCCAGATGGCGAAGCTCGCGGCAGACACGGTTCACCAGCCCAAACCGGCGAGCGATAGCGCCAGGACCCAGTGATATACTTCGCGCACAAAATTGGCGACTCCCGGCGCATGGAAACCACCCCACTGACCTTTGATTCCCTGAACGATCTCAGCCGCGAAATCCGGAGCGATCTGTTCGCGGGCAAATACTTCCCCGGCGACTGGCTCAAGCAGTCGGACGTCGAGCAACGCTACGGGGCCAACCGGTTCGAAGTGCGCATGGCGCTCAACGAGTTGGCGGTGCGCGGTCTGCTGGAGCACATGCCGAACCGGGGATATCGCATTGCCAGCCAGTCGTCGATCCAGCGCGATCAGTTGTACGAAGTGCGCACCATCATGGAACTGGCCGCGAGCCGCCTGATCGTCGTTCGTGCCACGGCCGATCAGATCGAGGCGTTCGCCGTGCACGTCAACGACTTCGATGCCGCCATCGAAAACAAGAGTCGCGAGGAGCTTCGCGTCATCAATTTCCAGTTGCACGAGTCGTTTTATGCGATGGCGGGCAATCCGCTGCTCGCCGAAGAAATTCGTCAGAATCGTGAACGTGGCATCCCGGGACGCACCGGCACGTGGGACACCGTCGCGTCGTTGCGGGCGAGCAATGCCGATCACCTTGCGATGCTTGAAGCCCTGCGTAAACGCGACGCCGAAGCGCTTTGCGCGGTCGTCTACCGCCATCTGAATCAATGGCGCGCGTTTTCCACGTCGACGTAAATCTCCTTCTCCGGTCTCCCGACTCACGGCGCCCGCGTCATCGCGACAAATTGCCGCAAGGCGTCGCATTCATCGCGAATTTGACCGCGATGACAAATTGATGGGCGGGGTCGCGTGATAGCATCCGGGCTCGCCTTCACGAACGTGGCTTGCCGCCGCGCGCCCTGAACATGCCGGTATGGTCACGCAGCAAACGCATCGCATGGGTCGGCCTCGCCGCCATGTGGATGCTGCTTTGCGCGCCGCTGATCAGCCAGTATCTGCGCACGCATCCGTCATCCATCGACGACGCGCTGTCGAGCGCCTTCTGTACCAGCCTCGACGAAGCGGCCGCTCAGGGCCGACACACGCCGATATCCCATGCGGCCAGCGCCGCCTGCGGCTACTGTTCGCTGCTTGCCCACAGTCCGCCACTGCCCTCGGCGTCGCTCACGCTCGCCGATATTCGCGTCGGGGGCATCCGGCTCACCCCATCCCCCGCGCTGACGGACGTCGGCGCACCGCTACGCCTCACACCGCCTTCACGCGCCCCGCCTTCGCTCTGATGTTGCGCTGATCGGCTTCGGTCGTTCGTCTTCCTGATGGCTCGCCGCTGTCCGTAGTCCATCGCGCCCGATGGGCGCGTACGGACACGTGCGTGCGCATCCGGGGCGTCCAACCTTGCCGCGGCCCCCTCTCGAATTACCTCGAATCCCGCTGGCGCCCGGCAAGGGCGACGGCCTGCACGCGCCTGCGCCCGACCGCATGGGCGATGCTCGCGCGTGCCCCGACAACGATAACGACAACATCAGACGCGTCATGAAAACGTCATTCCCAGTGCGCACCGCCGTCGCGGCCGCCATTGGCTCGCTGTGCGCCTTCGCGCACGCCGCCGACGGCACCACAACCAACAGCAATCCCGGCAACACTTCACAAAACGTCCAGCTCCCTGCCACGCAGGTGCAGGCCGATACCGTCAAACCGCTCGACGAACCGGTGCAGACCGGCAGCCGTCTCGGCCTGTCGATCAAGGAGACGCCGGCGAGCGTCGAGGTCATCGACCGTCAGCAACTGGTGGAGCGCGGCGACGCCAGCATCATCGACGCCGTGAGCCGCGCGACCGGCATCAATGCGTCGCCCCACCCCGGCAACGGCGGCTCGGAACTCGGTGCGCGGGGCTTCGTGGGCAGCGCCTCCGTCACGCAGCTCTACGACGGGGTTCGGCCCTACGGCGCCATCGGCGTGACCTTCCCGTTCGACACCTGGTCGGTGGATCGCATCGAAGTTCTTCGCGGCCCGGCGTCGGTCATCTACGGTGAAGGCGCCATTGGCGGCGTGGTCAACATCGTTCCGAAGAAGCCCGAGCAGGCACCGATCGAGAACGAGATTCAATTGGGCATCGGTACGGAAAAGACCGGCCGGGCAGCGTTCGGCAGCGGCGGCGCGATCACCGACAAGCTCTCGTACCGATTCGACGCGAGCGCCAACAGTTCCAACAACTGGGTTGACCGGGGCAACTCGCACAACGCGTCGTTCTCCGCTGCGATCAAGTACGACGTCACGCCGCGCTTCTCGGTAACGGCCTCGCTGGCCGAAGGCAACCAGCATCCGATGCAGTACTTCGGGGTACCGCTGGTGGCGGGCCGCCTCGATCCCGCCACGTACCAGAAGAACTACAACGTGGGCGATTCGCTCATCACCTACCGCGATAGCTGGGCGACGCTGGCCGCATCCTGGCGACCGACGGACGACATCACCATCACCAGCACGCTCTACCGCATGAAGAGCAAACGGCACTGGAAAAATGCCGAGTATTACAACTACGTGCCGTCGTCCGGTCTGGTTCAGCGCAGCAGTTACACCGAGATCCTCCATGACCAGGAGCAGATCGGCAACGTGACGACAGCCACCCTCAAGGGCCATTTATTCGGCATGGAGAACACCGTCTCGACAGGCTTCGAGTTCAACCACACGACGTTCCAGCACACGAACAACTCGCCGTACGCCGGCACGTCGCTCGTCGATCTCTACAACCCGGACCCGGGCAGTTTCGTGAATGTCGCGGGCACTTATCCGAAGTACCGGTCGCAGGCAAATCAGTACGCGGTCTTTGCGGAGAACCGCCTGAAGGTCACGTCGCGCTGGTCGGTGATCGGCGGCGTGCGATACGACCATGCCAGCATCAACCGCGACGACCTCATTGCCGGTACCGCGTTATCGAAGGACCTCGGCTACACGGGCTGGCGTGTCGGCACCGTCTACGACGTCACGGCCAATACGACGGTGTACGGTCAGTACTCGGTCGCGGCAGACCCGGTCAGTTCGCTGTTGATGCTCACCCCCGCCAAGGCGAAATTCGATCTGGCCACCGGCAAGCAGATCGAACTGGGTGTGAAGCAGGACTGGCTCGACGGCCGTGTCGACGGGACGCTGTCGATCTATCGCATCGTGAAGAACAACCTGCTGTCGGTGGACCCGCTCAATCCGTCGCTCAGTTTGCAGGTCGGTCAGCAGTCGTCGCGTGGCGTGGAACTGACGCTCGGCGCGCAACTGACCCGCGACGTTCGCATCGATGCGAACGGCACGTGGCTTCGCGCCAAGTACGATCAGTTCGACGAAAGCGTCGGGGGCTTGTCTGTCTCGCGGGCCGGCAATATCCCGGTCAACGTGCCGCAGCAGATGGCCAACCTGTGGATGAGCTGGCGCTTTGCGCAGGCGTGGACCGCGAGCGGTGGATTGAAGTATGTGGGCAAACGCTACGCCGATACGGCGAACACGCTGACGCTACCGTCCTACACGACGGTCGATCTGGCGCTCGCCTGGAAGCCGCGTCGCGACCTCACGCTCACCGGCCGCATCTACAACGTCTTCAACCGGCATTACGTGCAGACGGCCTACTACAACGCGACCCAATGGCTGCTGGGCAACGACCGCCGTGCCGAACTGGTGATGAGCTACCGGTTCTGAGCGTTGTCGTCGCGGGCGGCGATTGTTCCGTCCGCGCAACTTGAAGTTACCGAAGCGCCTATATTCCGCCGCGATTCCGGTCGGTATGCTGTCGTTCATACCAAAAGTCAATGGCAGGGACAGCATATGGACAAGACGAGCGACGCGGGCGCTTCGGTACGGATCTCCGGCGTGATTCGCGGGCATGACATGACCATTCGCGACGGCTTCCGGGCGAAGCACTTCGGCGAACAGACCTTCGGCGGCCTGATGGATCCTGTCGTCATGCTGGATCATTTCCACATGACGGCCCCGACGTTTTCGCCGCATCCGCACGCGGGCATCTCTGCCGTCACCTACATGTTCGAGGACGCCGTCGGCGCCCACGTGAACTACGACTCGCTCGGCAACCACGGCCCGATCCACCCCGGCGCCCTGCACTGGTTTGCTGCCGGTCGCGGGGCCGTGCACACCGAGCAGCCCGAAGGCGACGGGCATCATGTCCACGCACTGCAAATCTTCGTCAACCTGCCCGCTTCGCAGAAATACGACGCGCCATATGCATTCGACATCGCGCCCGCCGAGGTCCCCGAGGTGCTTGCCGCCGGCCTGCGCGTGCGCGTCGTCTCCGGTGAGAGCAACGGTATACGTGCTGCGAAGAACGGCGAACTGCCGCAACCGTTCACCCTGCTCGACGGCTTTCTGTCGAGCGCCGCCACGTTTCATCACGACCTGCCGCGCGGCTGGAACGCAACCGTCTGCGTAATCTCCGGTGCGCTTCAGGTCGACGTTGCCGGTACGACACGACAGTTAAGCGCAGGGGATGCCGTCGCCATGGGTCTGAGCGCCGACGCCACCCAGGCCGCACTCGCCATCGCCATTCGCGCAGAAGCCGGTGACTGCCACTTCGTCATCCTGTCCGGCCCGGCGCTCAATGAGCCGATCGCGAAGCACGGTCCGTTCGTCATGAACTCGGTCGAGCAACTCAACGATCGCCTCTCGGCATACCGACGCGGCGAATTCGGCGATCTGGACGATGAGGCCTTTCCGCAACTGAAGACGTATCGCACGCAGGGGTAAGCGATCTCACGTCGCGGCAGACGCCGCTCAGCAAGCCTTTTCGGTCACGGCCGGCGTCACCTCGTGCGTTCGCCCGCCACCGCCAAACGCGACGACACTGAGCAACGCCATTACCCAGGCCCCGGCAACCCCGTACACCATCACTGCGCCGAAACCGTGTACGAGTGCCGCATGCGCCACATGAGCGGCCTGTCCTTGCGGGTCGGCAACCGCGAGCGCATCGAAACTCCCCGCCGCGACTTTCTCCGCGAGCGTGCGCAGTGCTGGCGCATCGACGTCCCCCGACAGCGCGCCGGTCAGATACCCGTGCACCCCCTTGAGCAGAATGAAGCCCATCAGCGCGATGTTGACGGCCAGACTGATCAGTCGCGCGCTCATGTCGATGCCCGACGCCATGCCGGCCCGGTTGGCGGACACCGCCCCGGTTGCCGTGTTGGTCACCGGCGTGTTCGTCAGCCCCAGCCCCGCGCCGCACAGCAGGCAACCCGGCAGCATCGTGAGCCAACTGGCATGCGCCATGCCCGAGCCGATCTTCATCAGCAAGAAGCCCAGACCGATGGTGAAGAGCCCCAGCGGAATCACGCGACGCGCATCGATTCGCTGCGACAGACGCTCGGCAAACGGCGGCACGACCAGCGTCGGTAACGTGTAAGCCAGCAACGCCCATCCCGCCTCGACGCTCGAATACCCCAGCGCCCCCTGAAAGTAGATCGGCAGGTAGATCATGAACGACCAGTAGCTGAAGTTCATGCCCATCGAGCCGAACATCGCCCCCGAAAAACGGCGAATCCGGAAGACGGAGAAGTCGAACATCGGACGCGGACTGCGCTTCTCGACCCAGAGGAAAGCAAGGAAACACGCGAGCGTCGCAGCGGCAATGCCCAGCGCCTGCGGACTGCTCATGCCGAGATCGGGCCCTTGCGTGATGAAGTACACGAGACCGAACGTCGCCAGCGACAGCGTGACGATGCCCGGCAGGTCGAGGTAGTCCGCATGCGGATCGCTCGATTCCTGCACACCGGCGAACACCAGCCCGAGCGCCACGATCGCGAGCACCACATGCACAAGAAAGACCCACTGCCAGTCGGCGACGGCAACGATCATGCCGCCGACGATGGGACCGAAACCGAGTCCGATGCCAAAGATGATGCCCCAGGCGCCGAACGCCTTGCTGCGCTCCTGCCCTTCGCGGAACTGGTGCGAGAGCAGCGCCACCTGACAGATCAGCATCGCGCCCCCGCCCATGCCCTGCAAGAAGCGGCTGACGATCAACACCGGCGCACTTTGCGCCAGACCGCAGGCGAGCGACGTCAGCGCGAACGCCACGATGCTGATCACGTAGACACGCCGACGTCCGAAGCGGTCGGCGAGCGTGCCGGTGGCCATCAACACCGTCGTACAGGCGAGCGTGTACGCGTTCATGATCCATTGGATGTCCTTGAAGTCGGCGTGCAGCACGCGCTCAAGGGTCGAGAGAATCGTCGGGATGCTTGAGATTTCGAGGCCGAACATCAACGATGTCAGGCAGATGGCGGCGAGCGCCAGCGTATTTTTGGGGGCGCGAGAGCGTGTCATGAGTATCGCGAAAGAAATGAGGTGAGAGGTAATATATCGGGAACCAGATTCCCGATTACTGACATTTCTTCCCGCAATACGCGCCTCATTGGACCCAATAGAATGAACAAACTCGACGGTGTGGCGGTCTTCGTCCAGGTCATCGAAGCCGGCAGCTTCACGCTCGCCGCCGAGCGGCTGCATCTCACGCGCTCGGCCATCGGGAAAGTGATTTCGCGTCTCGAAGCGCGGCTGGGGGTGCGGCTGCTGCATCGCACGACACGCAGCCACACGCTCACGGAAGCCGGGCGCGTCTATTACGAGCGCTGCGTCAGAGCGCTGGCCGAACTCGATGCGGGGGCGGCGGAAGTCGAAAGCGGCCTGACCGAGCCGCGCGGCCGCCTGCGCGTGAGCGTGCCGATTGCATTCGGCCATCAGTGCGTGGCACCGGTGTTGTTCGGGCTGGCGCGTCAGCACCCGAAGCTGCAAATCGACATCTCCTTCTCAGACCGTGCCGTCGATCTCATCGACGAAAACGTCGATCTCGCGGTACGTATCGGCGAGTTGCGCGACAACACTTCGCTGGAGGCCCGACGTCTCGGCACGCAGTACATGAGCATTGGTGCGTCGTCGTCCTATCTCGAGAAATACGGAATGCCCGTCGCGGTCGAGGACTTCGAAGGGCACATGGCGATCTCGTACTCGTGCGACGGCGCGACGTCGAAATGGCGAATTCTCGACGCCGACGGCGACGAACGGGAACTGCATATCACCCGCCAACTGAGTCTCGACGACGTGCAAGCCATCGCAGACGCCGGCATTGCCGGTTTAGGACTGGTGTATCTGCCGTGCTGGCTGCTTGAGCGGCACGTGGCTGCGGGCAATCTCGTCGCGGTACGCGAACGCTGCGGCGTGCGTCCCCAACCGATCCATGTCGTGTGGCCGAAAACGCCCTACCTGCCCTCCAAGACACGCTGCGCCGTCGATGCGCTGGCGCTGGAGATTCCGAAGCTGAAACTCGGTTGAAGCGGTAGCAGCCCGTGCGTCGTGGAACCCCATCGACCGGACCGGGGCGTCGCAGAAGACGCCCGGACATCCGTCGTCCGGGCGCAAGCGAACGGCTTATCGGCCGGCGGGCTCCGCCAGACGCCACTGCGCATGTTCGATCTTCACCATCACGCGCGCCCGAGCGTCGAGCCCCGCATGATCGGTCGGACTCATGTTGAAGATGCCTTGCGATCCGGCGACGTCATGCACGTTTTCCAGCCCGTCACGCAGTGCCGAACGGAACGCTTCGGTGCCCGGCTTCGCAACCTTGAGGGCGCCCTTCACCGCGTTTTGCAGCAGCAGACCGGCATCCCAGCCGTTCGCCCCGAAAGGCGACACGGTGCCCGCGCCGTAGGCCTTCTCGTAGACCTGCTTGTAACGTTGGGCCGACGCGTACACCGGGTTGGTCTGCGGGAGGTCGTCCACGACCAGCAACGGACCGGCGGGCAGCAGCGTCCCTTCGCAATCCGCGCCGCACAGACGCAGGAAATCGTTGTTGGTCACACCGTGCGTCTGATAGATCACGCCCTGATAGCCGCGCTCCTTGAGCGTCTTCTGCGGCAACACAGCCGGCGTTCCCGCACCGGCGATGAGCACGGCATCCGGATGACCGGCGAGCATGCGCAGTACCTGCCCCGTCACGGACGTGTCGGTGCGTGCATAGCGTTCGTTGGCGACGATCTTGATGCCGCGCGCCTGTGCCGACTTCGAGAACGAGGTATACCAGCCCTCGCCGTAGGCGTCGCTGAAGCCGATGAACGCGACCGTCTTCACCTTGCGACTCGCCATGGACTCGGTCACCGCATCGGCCATCAACGCATCGTTTTGCGGCGTCTTGAAGATCCAGCGGCGCTTGTCGTCGACCGGTTCGACGATGGCGGTACCGGCGGCGAGCGAGATCATCGGCGTGTGTGACTCGGCAGCCACCGCCGACATCGCCAGCGAACTCGGCACGGTAGTCGAACCGAAGATCGCATCGACGTGGTCCTCGGACACGAACTTGCGCACGTTGGCCACGGCCTGCGCAGGATCGCTTGCGTCGTCGAGCACGATGTAGGTCACGGCCTCGTTGCCGATGCGCCGGGGCAGCAGCGCCATGGTGTTCTTCTCGGGAATGCCGATGGACGCCGCCGGTCCCGTCGTGGACAGGCTGACCCCAACCTTGATTTCGGCGAAGGCGCCCGGCGCATGCAGACCGAGCAGAAAGGCGCTGCATCCCAGCGTGATGGCAGCGCGCGACAAAGCGGGAAATTTCATGAGATCTGACGAAAGGCGACACCGCCCGGCGAGCGACTGACGAAGCGGCGCAGCGGATACGGGGGGCTGAAAACACGCTCGCGGGGCGCAGCTTAGCAAGCACGAAAACCGCGCCTGCCGCATCGCTTCGTTTCAGGACTCATGCGAAGTTTCGACTACCAATACCCGCATACATCGTGCGGACATTCGGCCGTTTTGATCGCATTGCAATCGCGCCGATCTCACGCGCTGAAACTCGCACAACGGTCGTTAAAGGATCAAAACTCAAGATTGCGGAACGCGCGTCAGCGCTTCGGTACGGAAAAACCTCAAGCAATACGGCGTGAAAGACTCACTCGCAATTGCAGGTGCAATCCCGGCGCGCCATGCGTCGTACTGAAGCGGTCCGTATGCCTGAACTTGATGCGTTGTCCACGATGACCGAGGCGCTGATCGACCTCGATGCCATCGCCTATAACACCGCGCTGCTCGCCAACGTCTGTCGCGACGCGCAACTCATGGCCGTGGTCAAGGCCAACGGCTTCGGCCACGGAACGCTCGAAGTCGCGCGTACCGCACTGGCCAATGGCGCGACGTGGCTCGGTGTCACATCGCAGGCCGAAGCCCTCGCCCTGCGGCGCGCGGGCATCGATGCCCCCATTCTGATGTGGCTCTTCGGACCGAACGAAGATCTGAGCGCCGCCGTGCGGGCCGGCGTCGACATTTCGGTCGCCAGCGTTGCGCACCTCGATCTCGTGGCTGAAATTGCGTTGCGTTCGAGCATTCGCGCAGGCATCCATCTGAAGATCGACACCGGACTTTCGCGCAACGGCGCGCTGCCTGCGGACTGGTCTGCGCTCACCCATGCGGCTCGCCTGCTGGAACGCGCCGGTCTGGTGCGCGTGAATGGCCTCTGGTCGCACTTTGCCAACGCGGAAGATCCGGCCGACGACTACCTGCACACACAGCAGTCGCGCTTTCACGACGCCATCGCCACGGCCGCCGCCGCCGGTCTGTCGCCCAAGGTATGCCATCTCGCCAACTCGGCGGCCATGCTGCTCGCCCCCGGCACACACCATGACCTGACCCGCGCCGGGCTGTCGCTTTACGGCATCGAGCCGGTGCCCAGCAAGACCTTCGGCTTGCGACCCGCCATGACCCTTCGCACGCAGGTCATCGGGATCCGGCGCGTGAGCGCGAACACGCGAGTGTCTTACGGCAGCGATTACGCGACCGCACGCGACACCACGCTCGCCCTGGTGCCACTCGGGTTTGCCGACGGTGCGCCGCGCGTGGCGTCCGGCCAGGCGCAGGCCCTCGTGCACGGTGTGCGATGCCGCATCGCCGGGCGCATCGCCATGGACCAGTTCGTACTCGACGTCGGCGACTTGCCCGTGACCCCCGGCGATGTCGTCACGCTGTTCGGCGACGGTGCCGACGGCGCACCGACGGCACTCGACTGGGCGAAATGGGCGCAAACCAATCCTCACGAAATCCTCACCGGCATCGGTTCGCGCGTGCCCAGACGTTTTTTGCCATTGCGCGACGTCCGACAACGCTGGCCGGGCCGGCTATCCCTATGATTCTGGAGACGCAACACATGTCCAACCGCAGTCCTGTCAACACCCGTGTGGCCGTGATCTTCGGCGGCGCCAACGACGAATACACCGTGTCGTGCAAGTCGGCCGCCAACGTCATCGCCGCACTCGATCCCGCGCGCTATCGCGTTACCCCCGTGCGCATCGATCCGACGGGCCAATGGATCGTCGGCGCCCCCATCGAGACGAATGGGCGCATCGATTTCACGTCGCTGCTCACGGCGACCCGCAACGCACTGCTCGGCGACTCGACCACCCGTGCCAGCAGCCTCGCGATGGCCCTTCCCGCACTCGGCGCTCAGGACGTTGTCTTCCCGGTGCTGCACGGCCCCTATGGCGAAGACGGTACCGTGCAAGGCCTGCTCGAACTGCTTGGCGTGCCTTACGTGGGCAGTGGCGTGTTCGCGAGCGCGGCCGGTATGGACAAGGTGCAGACCAAGCGCCTGCTGGCGTCGCAAGGCCATCGCGTCGCCGATGGCATCGTCGTCGAGGGACCGGACGACGTCGCCCGACAGCTCACCGACGACGTTCGCGACCGCCTCGGCCTGCCCGTCTTCGTCAAACCGGCGCGCAGCGGCTCCAGTGTCGGCGTGACGCGCGTGACCGACTGGGCCGAGGTGCATGACGCCCTCGCCGTGGCATTTCGCAGCGACGCCAAGGTGCTGATCGAGCAGGCCGTGCATGGCCGCGAGATCGACGTCGCCGTTCTCGAACATGCCGACGGCCGCCTCGAAGCCGGTCCGCCACTGGAAATCGTGCTTCACGGTCGTCAGTCCTTCTTTACGTTCGATGCCAAATACGAGAGCGGCGAATCGGAGTTCCGAATTCCGGCCGCGCTCTCCCCTGAAGACACGCAACGACTGCAAGACGCTGCCATCGACGCCTTTCGCACACTCGGTTGCCGGGGCATGCTGCGTGTCGACTTCTTTCTTCGACCACGCGCCGACGGCACGCTGGAGCCGGTCATCAACGAGGTCAACACGATTCCCGGTCTCACGGCGCTCTCGCAATTCCCGCAGATGTGGCAACGCAAAGGGCTGGCTTACGACGCACTCCTCTCGCACATGATCGACACGGCCGCTGCCAAAGCGCATCGCGCGTAGCCGCTCATCAAGCCTGAACGAACCGCAGATCGGCCAGGCGCGATGCCATCTGCGGATCGCTCGGCTGCTCGTACATCCGGGTGAACACTTCCGTGGCATCCTGCGCCGACTTCGTATTGCGCAGCGCGCTGAGCGTGCTGCTGTACGGCCCTTTCATCTCCTGCACGATGAACTCGGCAGCGTTAAGCGGGCTGCCGACGTCGTTGCCTGTCTTGGATGCGAGTGCTTTCAGCCCTTCGAGACGCGTGCCGCTCCACTGCCCCAGACCGAAGCCGCTGCGGTTGTCGTCGGCGTGGAATGCGCCATCGAGACCACGGAAGTGGTCGGTCTCGCCTTGCGAGATGTTGGCGTTCAGGCCAGCACTCTCGTGATACAGGCTCGCTACCATCCCTTCAGCGGCGTGCTGCGGAATGTCGAGCTTGTCCATGAAGTACTTGACGAGCGACTTGGCCATACCACGGCTCTCGTCTTCGCTCAGCGCACGCGTGCTCGCTTTGCCGCTCAACCCCGCCGCACCGCGCGAGCCGTCGTCGCCCGCGCCTTTGGTGCCGGACGTGGCCGAAGTATCCGGCGTGTCGTCCACATCGCTGTCGTCGTCGGTATCGTCGACATCGCTGTCGTCGTCCACATCCCCGCTACCGTCTACGTCGCTACCATCGTCAACGTCCCCATCGCCTCCGGCATCGACGTCGTCATTGCCCGCCGGCATGGCCAGACGCGTTTGCGGCGCCCCCGCACCGCCCACGGCAGACGGGCCGCCCTCGTCCGACGAATTCGACAGCGCGCGTTGCAGCAACACCATCATCTCCTGCATCAACTGTTTGATTTCCTCCTCGAGATGCGAGATGTCTTCGAGCGCGCCGGACAGGTCGTCATTCGAGAGCGGCGAGGTGGCAGCGTGGGCTGCCAACGAATTCACTGTAGTCATGGTCGTAGGCCTTGCGAGGCGAATTAGGAACGCGTTAGCCGAGGTGGCGCAGGAGGTTCGGAAGGAAACTTTCAAGCGACCTCCCTGTCCCGCCCGGCGATGGTGCGCCAGCGCCGTTGATTCACCAGCCGAAATCGGTACGAATGGCGAAAAAAGCGAATTTTGGATTGTGAATCTCAACTTATTTCGCTATTGCGCACAACGCTTCGCATAGGATTCCTAATCGTAAACCGCGGTATACAGAATCGATTTCATCAGCCCGCATCCGCTCTCGCCTGATCGCAGCGCTGTAGGAAACATAACCAGACCGGACAAATAACTGCCGGCAAAGCGCGAGATGCCTGTCCCGTCTCGCACGGAGTACCCGATGGTAAAACGCCTCACATCACACGCCACATCGACGCCACCCGCCCAGCCCACCGGGCCTGCCGCTACGGGAAGCGGCGCGCCGAGGGCCGTCACCGCTCAACCGGCATCGCGTCAGTTCGACGCGCCGGTGGCGACGCTTCCCGCACGCGACAAGTCAACGCCAGCTTCGGCGTCGGGTGACAAATCGCTGATCTCCCGCATGCAATCGAAGCTGTTCGCGCGCGCCGTGGTCATTCAGCCGGGCGTCACCGGCACGACGCTGACCCGTCATCGTCCCACGGGCCCGGCGGCCACCCCCGCCAAACTGCCCGGCGACCCCGACCTCAGTCCTGGCGCACTGCTCACGCTGGCGCAACAGATGCATGAAAGCCTGACGAAATCCGAGATCGAGGTGTGGACGCGGCCCGCGCCCTCGCCCGCTCGCCAGCGTCTGGTGCGCATGTTTCCGTTTCTGTCCGCCGGACCGACACGCAACATCGCACGACTCAATGTCCACCACGTCAACGATGTGGGCCGAGCGCCGTCCGGCAACGCGAAGCCGAGCACCACCGAACCGCACACGGGAACGGTGCCCGCCTCCGTCAAAACGCTCATCGAGCGTATCGACCGCTTGCAGGGGGAGCTGGATACCGCGCTGACCCATGTGAAAACGGCCGAGCAGGGACTGAGAACGGCAACGCAGGCGCATGATCGCCAGATTCGTCTGGGGACCGCGCCCGGCACGCCTGACCTCGTGACGACAGAGGCCGCAGTGACAGAAGCGCGCGCCGCGCTTGAGCGCGCCAATCTGCTTTGCGACGCGAGCGCCAATGCGCTGCACCGTACCCTGCATGGTCCCGAAGCCCTGATGATCGCCTCGATCAACTTCCACGAACAGGAGGCGCAGGCACACACGGCGTTCGCCCTCGATCGTATCGGTGACTTCTCCCGTCAGGTGGACCGATGCCGTCAGGAGACACCGGGGAAGCTAGACGACATCAAGGCCGCGATGCAGACCGGCAACGATGCCGTGCGTCACCTCATGACACTGGCGCAACAGGCCGACGAGGCACGTCAGCAGGCGGCAAGCGCGGAGGCGGAAGTGAATCGTCTGAGCGCAAAGCTCGCGAAGCTTCCGGGCGATCAGGCCCCGAATACCGGCGCAGCGCGACGCGGCCAGAACGACGGTGCGGACCCGTCGCTCCACGCCAGAACGCTGCTGCACCGGCTGCAAACGGCACAGGCGAGCTATGAGCGGGCAACGTCGGTCGTCGCGCGAATCGAGGCCGACCATGGCGATCTGGAGGCTGCCATCACGCAGAAGATGGGCGAACTCGAGACGCTCCTGTCGTCGCGCGGCGAGGTCGTGCGCGATGCGCATCACGCGGAACGTCTCGCGAGCCAGCTCGATGTGTTGCGGCAAGACACTCCCGCATTGAAGACACCGACCGGCAAACGACCGGATAGCCAGGACGCGATCCAGACACTTGGCGAGCATATCGCCCGGGTCGGCGCCGCCAACACGTCCCGGTTCCCGCCGGCGGTGCAGGCCAGAATCGCCCCGTTGCTCCAGGCGATGGCCGATCGGCTGCGCGCGCAGACATCCGTGCCGATGCCCGATCACGGCATCGCCGAAATCGTCTCCGACGCCCTTCACACCGTGCTCGGCGATGCCGCGAACGACGAACCCGCCGACGGCGAGTACGCTGTACGCGCCGAACGCACCTTGAGCGCCATGGCCACCCGGCCTGCCGCCTACTGGACACGCCCCGACGGCGCGTCCAACCAGACGGCAAGCGACGTCCACAACCTTTGCCGGGAACTGTCGCGGCTGCCGCGCGGCGCCGATCTGATCCATTGCCTGAGTGCGGACGGCGACGCCGCCCCGGACAAGGAAACGCGCACGGCACTGCGTGTGTTCTGGGCCGCCGACGCCGCCCGCACCCAAACCGGCGACGACGCGCCCGACGACGACGTCAAGGCGTGGCTCGGCAGTGCGTGCGAGGTGGCCGCCGCCAAACTCGCGGCACGCGGTGACACCGGCGCGGATGACACCGCCCGGCACGACGACGTCGCCCTCTCCGCCTATCACGCCGTACGCAACGGCTACACCAGCAACGCGGCGGACTCGCCATACGCCGTGCATAACGCGCGTATTCACAAGGCATCGGAAGACTGGGTCATGTACGCGAACGCCAGCGCGTCGCCACAGCCACGGCCCCGGGTGCCGGTGTGGGTCAAGCTATGGCGCAAGGTCTCGCCGCTCAGCGAAAAGACGCCGTTTCGCCCCGCCACGATCCGAAATGCGAATCACCTCAGCGAACGCATCGGTCTGAGCCATCCCACCCTCTCGCTCGACCGCGCCGTGCGCCGCAAGATCGAGACCGCCGAAGCGCAGACGGCACAGGCGCTCACACAGCCCTTGCCGCCCGAAGCCATCGAGACGGTGCTTGTCGCGAAGTGCATCGTGTCCCACCTCAAGCAACTGGAGACGAAGGGCGCGCACTTGTCCGAGGTCGCGCTCGGGCCTCACGATCTCGCCGACGTCAAACGACGCGTGCTACGCGCGCACAAAGCGGCGACGCCGACCGACGGCGCGCCTGCAGCCCCGAACAACAGGCCTCACACCGGAAGCAAGGCGCCCATGGTAGCGCTGCCTGCCGAGTACTTTGCATTGTTCGACGAGCGGCGCTCGGCTTACGAGGCGATGGAAACCATCAATCGATCGCTGACCGACCTCCTGCCGCCAGCCGCACCCGACGCCGGGGACACCGACAACCGTGCCGCGAACGCCAACGCCTCCGGCAAGCGCGACAGCGCCGCCCTCGAAAAGGCAGCACTCGATTACGTGCGCACCGGCAAACTGGCCGACAAGACCGGCGTCGAGATGCTGCTCAGCAGCTACGTCGAAGACTTTCGCACCGGCCACCGCATCCGTGTCGCGGGCGGTGGCACGCTCGGCGGCGGATTGCCGAAGCTGCCCGTCGTCGTGTCGCCCTCGGTCGTCACCCCGGTGTTCAGCGCCGAGGCATCGGTCTCACGCGAGGCGTCGTTGCAGATCGCGATGAACACGCTGAGTCTCGAAGTCTCCATCGGCCAGGTGCAGACCAAAGCCGCAGAAACGACCGTCGGCGCGGCCATTGGCGGCGCGATCGGCGGCCCTGTGTCGGCGCAAGGCGCCATCACGGCCAAATTCGCGACGTCGCGCACCCGCACGCAGGCAACTGTGTTGCGTGAACCCCGTACGCCCAAGAACGACGACAAGACACGCAACGAGATGCTCGATGTGATCCACAGCACCCTGCAATGGGACACGCTCAAGCCCGAGCGGGGGCCGTCGTTCGCGAGCCCGCTCGAAGCGATCTTCGCGCGGCATCCCACGATCTCCATCGTCGAACTGCTCGAACGCGGCCGCTCGGACACCACGACCGTACGTGCTGCGGCCACGCTCCCCGGCATCAAGCGCAAGTCGGGAGAGATGGCCACGCAGACTGCCGGGCTCGAATTCTCGATTGCCGGCGAACACGACAAGGCCCGCTCGCACCGCACGGAAGCCGGCGGCGGCGTGCAGATCAATGCGATGGGGGTGAACGCGCAGCAGCGTGTCACCGTCGGCGCCACGGCAGCCTTTTCGCCCATTGCCAATCAGACCGCCAAGCTCAACGAACACGGCGCTTCGGCGCCCACCCAATCGCTGCCGCTGGGCATTTCGATGACCCGCGACGTGTACTGGCACATGGACCGCAAGGACATCAGCGCCTTTCAGGTCGACGGCAAGTTCGACGCCGATCTCGATCGCTATCACGCGACGGCGCGCGACATGCTGACCGAAATTTCGGCGAACCGGGAAAGCTGGCTGCGTCAGGCTGTCTCGAAGATGACGGCCGACGAGAGCGGCGAGAAGAATACGCCGATGAATCGCATGCGCGCAGCGGCGCAGTTGGAAGCCTTCGAGTCGGCCGTGCGCGAGATCGACCGGACCAACAAGCTCTGCCACTTCCAGATCAACTACAGTCTCTCGCCACACATCGGCCCGTGGATCGACAACCTGCGAGCGCTCGCCCAACAGGCGGACTCACGCGGCGACCACGAGGCGGCCAACCGGGCGCGTAACGATATCGACGCCGTGCTGCAAATGCCGGGTGCCTGGCACGCCACCCGTCTGGCGGTACGCAAACGCGTGAAGGATCAACAGGCGCTGGGCGTGCGAACGTTCATTCGTATGCAAACCACCCGCACGGCAGAGGGTCAGCAAACGCTCGCGCAATTCCCTGCGCCGTGATCGCACATTGTCCTTTCATGCCGAGTGGGTCCGACATTGACCGGGGCAGGATCCGAAGACCGCGAATCTTGTCGGCTCGACAGCCCGGCGATGCCGTCAACGCGTCGCCGGGGCTGTCGTCGCGCCCCCGGCATCGCCCGTACCCACCGTACCTGTCGGTGTCGAGAGGTTCTGCATCAGTTCCGAGAAGCCGTGCAGATGTAGCGCGTCGCGCACCTGATCCGCGACGGCCAGCGTCATGGTCGCGAGCATCAGAACCCCGATGAAGCCGCGCACGGGCTGACTGAGCGACGACGGTTCCAGCTTCCCCGCCGCGCGCGCCACGATCCCGAGTCCGACATCCACCAACACCAGCGCCAGCATGATCGGCGTAGCCAGACGCACCGCCGTATCCGTCACCCCGCCGCCGGTCGTGATCGCCAGTTCAATGGCGCGCGTCTGGAAGTCCGGCAGCGTAGACGCCAGCGGCCACCAGTGAAACGACGAAAACACCACGCCCAGCACCACCGGCATGCCGCCCGCTACGTAAAAGAGCGTGCTGGCCAGTTGCAACAACAGGTTCGACACCGGCGTGCTCTGATCGCCCTGCTGCGGGTTGGTCATCTGCACGTTGTTGAAGCCGGTCAGGTCGTCGATGATCACGCCCGCGCTCTGCGCGATCCAGAAGATCGACGCGCTCGCATAGCCGATCAGCAAGCCAATCAGGCTCTCCTTGAGCGTGAGCATCAGGAGCATGCCGGCGGACAGGCCATCGAAGTCGGCAGGCGACTGCCCGGCCGCAATGAACCCCGTCAGCAAATAGACGATGCCCGCACGCGCCAACCCGGGAATGGCCTGCGAGCCGGTCGGCGGCAGCACGAGAAAGAGCACCAGCACGCGGATGCTCGACAGCGCGATCATGTACAGCAGGCCCTCCACATTCGAATGCAGCCCCTGGAGCGCGTTGAAGAAGGAGGTCAGATCGAGCATGGGGACGATGTGAAATGGCGGAGTCGTTGCGGATGAATTGAGGACAAGTCGCGTGAGCGCCGATCAGGTGCGGGAGGTTCTCGCACGTTGGCGGGCGCGATAGATGCGAGCTGCGGCCACCTCGCCGCTCTCGTCGTCCATCGCCATTTCTGCGGCGAGCGCGGCTTCACGCACCAGTGCGTCGCGCGCCTCGACGCAGGCGTCTCGCGACGCTTCGGCACGCCGCAGCCCCTGCTGCGCTTCGGTCACCCCCGCTTGCGCCGCCGCAACACGATCCTGCGCATGCACGCATTGCTGCTCGGCCTGTCCGAGCATCGCGACCTGATCCTTGAGACGAAGGTCATGACGCAGCCAGTCTTCCGGCGAGAACACGGGGTTATCGTGAATCGACTGCGCCCACACGGCCTGCGTGTTCTCCAGCCGGGCTTGCGCGGCGTCGCGCTGCGCCTCGGCGTCGGCGGCCATCTGCTGCGCGTTCGTCAGCACGGCGGACGCCTCCGCCACCGCCGTCTGCGCGCGCTCACAGTGACGCGTCTTCACCCGTACGACCGTCGACCAGGCACGCAGACTGGCGGCCATGACTTAAGCCCCGTAGGCGTATTGCGCGATGGTCCCGAGCGTCTCTTCGAACGGCGTGAGGTCGTCGACCCGTTGCCCGAGAAACGCTTCGAGCGCATCGTGATGCGCCAGCGCTTCATCACTGAGCGGATCGGCGCCGGCGGCATACTCGCCGACCTGCAACAACGTTTCGATCTCGTTGTAGCGCGCGAGCAGCTTGCGCATGTGCCCGGCGCCCGTCTGGTGGTCGGGATGCGCCACCAGCGACATCACCCGGCTCAGACTGTTCAGGATGTCGATCGCCGGATAGCGATTTCGCGCCGCGATGTCGCGCGACAGAATCAGGTGGCCGTCGAGAATACCCCGGACTTCCTCCGTCACCGGGTCGCTGCCGGACTCGTCTTCCGCCAGCACGGTGTATAGCGCGGTGATCGAGCCGGTACTCCCCATGCCGGCGCGTTCGAGCAGACGCGGCAACTCGGCAAAGATCGACGGCGGATAGCCGCGCCGGGTCGGCGGCTCCCCCGCCGCCAGACCGATTTCGCGCTGGGCACGCGCGAAGCGGGTGAGCGAATCCATCATCATCAGCACGCGCAGCCCACGGTCGCGGAAGTATTCGGCAACGGCAGTCCCCACGTAAGCGGCTTTCGCCCGCTCGATGGACGAGCGATCCGACGTCGCGCACACGACCACCGAGCGGCGCATTCCTTCGGGGCCCAACGTCAACTCAATGAATTCGCGGACTTCACGGCCCCGCTCGCCGATCAGCACGATCACGTTGATATCGGCATCGGTGCCGCGCGCGAGCATGCCGAGCAACGTACTTTTACCCACGCCGGCGGGTGCGAAGATCCCCACGCGCTGGCCTTCGCCGAAGGTGGTCAGGCCGTCGATGGCACGCACGCCGGTCACGATGGGGGTGTCGATCATGCGCCGGTGCATCGGGTCCGGGGCGTTGGCGTGGATGGAGATCGACTCCGTCACGCGCAAGGGGCCGAGTCCGTCGATAGGCTCGCCCAGTCCATCGATCACGCGGCCCAGCAATGCATCGCCCACGCCCACGGACAGGGGCTTGCCCGTGCCCGCGACACGGGTTTCGCGCGACAGGCCGATCATGTTGCCGAACGGCGCAAGCAACAGCCGGTCGCGGCTGAAGCCGACGACTTCGGCCCGCTGGCGCACGGTGCCGTCCTTATCGAGCAAGGTGCAGAGTTCGCCGAGGCAGGCGTCGAGCCCGGTGACCTGAATCAGCGTGCCCGTGACCTCCGCGATCTTGCCGTAGCGTCTGCCGAACGGCAGCGCGTCGACGGCATCGCCGAACCAGCGGTCGATGGACGGGGCTTCGGGAGCGCGGCGCACCTCGTTCATGCGTCGTATGACTCCGCATAGGTGTCGGCGGGATCGCCGGCGTCGCTGATGTCGCTAACGTCAACGGCATCGATGGAATCGGCGGACTCGGCGACCGCCATGCGTTCGACCGCATGACCGAGCGCTTGCTGCAAGGCATCGAGCTGCATCGACAGGCTGGCGTCGAGCATGCCGTCATCCCACTCGCACCGGCAATCGCCGGGTTGCGCGCCGTCGTCCGGCACGACGTCGAAGCCGCCACGCCAATCCGTTGCCGCGCTCATCTCGAGGAGCGCGGTCCGTGCGAGTTCAACGTCGTCGGGATGCACGCGCAGCACCAGATGTGTCTGCGCATCGATCATGCGATGCAATGTCGCCACCACCGTGCGCAAGCGCGCTTCGCGCCCGGCGTCGCCCACCATCTGTTCGACGGCACGGCACACGACACCGGCCAGGCGCTCGCCCATCTGCTGCATCGTCGCCCGGCGATCTTCGACACGCGCCTGCATCGAAGCATGTGCCGCCGCGATTCCCTGCGCGAAGCCCGCCTCGTGCCCGGCCGCCTCGGCCTGCGCATAACGCTCGCGGGCCTCGTCGTCGATCTGTGCGGCGAGCGCCGTAGCGTTCGAGACGAGCGCCTCCGCCGCCTGACGTGCGTCGTCGAGCAACGCCTGTGCCTGTGCCAGTGCGGCGTCGAGATCCATCACGCTCGCGACCTGTTCGCGACGCAACACGCGCTGACGCAGCCCGATACGGGGCGTGTCAGGAGACGGAGCGTTCAACCAGACGATCATACGAATTCGGGTAGCAGTGAAGGCAGGTCGGTAAAGAATCGAGCAGTCTCGCGGGCGAGTTCCGTATCGGCGTCGAGCGTGCCCGACGGCAACGGGCCAGCCCCGTCCAGACGCCATGAGAGCAAGCGCAGCAGTGACGGGTCGTCGATGCCACCCGGATGGCACAGGCGCGACAGGCCGTCGACGATCAGCGTTTGCGCCGTCAGGTCGACAGGCCATGCCGGTTCGACCGCGCCATGCACCGGTGCGATGGCCAACAGACGAGTGAAGGCCTCGTGACCCACGGCGTTACGCAACGTCACGAGCCGGTCCCGGTCCACGCAACGCCGCACCTGCGCGCCGCGCGCGTACAACGCACGCATCGCCAGCGCCCGCGAAAGTCGCACGTCATCGGCGACGGCAAGTCGTGCGGCGGGCGAAAGGAACGTCGCCGACGACACGGTCGTTAGCGCAGCAGCACTCCGCCACGCGCCAGCGCCCTGCGATGCCACGTCCGAAACCCCGGATAGGGCGCGTCCGGCGATCTCCCGCAAGCGTTGCTCGAAATGCCGCAGCGCATCCAACAACACCTCGATCGGGACATCCGGAGTCATCACACTGGCGCCGCCGGGGGCACGTTGCCCGATCATGACGGCGCAGAAGCACCTGAGGTGCCTTCGATATCCTCCGGCGTGGCGGCGTCTGCACCGGCGGCCCGCTTCGCACCGAATCTGCCGCCGAGCAACCCGGCGATACGATGGCGCAGCACGAACCCGACTACGCCGAGGCCCGCCAGCACGACACCCGCCAATGCCGCGAGCGCCCACGTGGGGAAGGCCCCCGTGTCGCGACGGCGCACATTGCCTGCATTCGCCGTGGCCGCGGGCACAAACGTCACGCTGACGTTCTCATACGTCAGCCCTTCGACGCTGTGCATCACCAGATTCTTGATGTTGGGCGTGAGCGACGCGACATCGGTATTCGGTCGATACGTAATGAAGACCGCGGCGGACGAGGGTTTGACGACCGTCGAGAGCGGGTCATTGTTCGGCAGCACGATCTGCACGCTCGCATAGGACACCCCGTCGATTCGCGAGAGCATGGCCGACAGTTGCTGCGACACGCCGTAGATAAACCGCACCCGCTCTTCCGTCGGCGTGGAAATCAGGCCGTCCTTCTTGAACATCTCGCCGAGGTTGGCGTACTTGTCGTGCGGCAAACCGTGCGCGTGCAGCACCTGCACGGCCGCGGCGAAGTCTTCGTCCGCCACGCTCACGGTCCAGGACTTGCCGTTGTCCGGCGATTGTTTGTCCGAGCGAATGCCCTGCTCGTAGAGCACCGTGAGCATGTCGTCGGCGTCGCTCTCGCTCAACTGCGAATACAACTGTTTGTTGCATCCCGCGAGCAACAGCACCAGCGCTAACGCCAGCACCTTCCACTTCAGGCGCCCACGGGGCGCAACGGCTTGGGTCATGTCACTGGTTCTTCATCAGGTTCTGCACGGCCCCTTTGCCGCCCTGCGCGAAGCCCACCCCCAACTCGATGCGCGCCATCGTCTCGGCCATTTCGAATTGCAGACGCACCATGTTCGCCGTCAGTTCGCGCGTATCCATCTCACCGGCCTCGGCCTGAAAGTGGGCAACGTCGGCGGACACACGGTTCACCGCATCGTCCTGACTCGCCACCATCTGCGCGGCGACCGAGGTGTGCGCGCCCCCTACGTTACCGGGACGTTCGAGCGCCGCATTCGCCATCGACTGACGAAAGCGCGCTTCCATCTCGGCGGACGCCGGTGGCGGCATCGACGCTGCGGGCCCGGTGCCCGACGGGGCGACGGGCATGGCCCCCGGGCCGACGGCCGAGACAGCACTTTGTGCGGCCAATGCGGCAACGGGTGCAACCGGCTTCACAGGCACGATAGCCATGGACTCCCTCGCTCGGCGCGATCAGGCGCGCATGAAATGCATGGTGGCGAACGGCGACACGTCGCCGGTCGTGGTCGCCGACGGCTCGGCTTCCTTGCGCTTGCCCATGAGCAGGCTCACGAGGTTGACCGACTCCTGATCCTCGTTGCGCGCGAGGACTTCGTTGGCATAGATGCGCCACGACGGGTCGCGCAGCGAGAACAGGCAGATGGCCGTGAGTGCGCTCACATAGGCGCCGTACGGCGAGCGAAGCGGCTGGTTCTCCAGCTCGCGCAGCAATTGCGTCGCTTCGGTGTACTTCTTGCGCCCCATCAGCAGCCAGACGTCATACACGTGCAGTTCGCGAAAGCGCGGGCGCATCACATGCAGCGCCGCGAGCAGGCGCTCGGCTTCGTTGAGGTATTCCTTGTTGACGCTCGTCACGAGCAGTTCGATAAGACCGGATACCAGATTATCCGGACAGGACGTCAGTTCGAGCACGCTCGCCTCCGTGGGTGGTTACCGCGCCGACGTCACACGCGCATCGTGACCGTCAGCCATATGCCACCCACGATAGCCGTGCCACCCGTGAGGCCACGTAGCGCAATGCGAACTATCGTCGCCCGGTGCGAACGCCCATCCCCCGGGGCACAAATCCTCACTTTCCCTTACCGGGCGCTTCGCGGAGCGCATCGCGACTTCGCATTGCGTTCCAGTCACACGCAAGGCATCGACCAACATCGTGCCCATGTCCGATGAAAAAACCGAACAGCCCACAGAAAAGAAGCTAGAGCAGGCGAAGAAGGACGGGGAGTCGCCCAAGAGCACCGACCTGCCTGCCGCCCTGCTCTTTCTCGCGGGCGCTGCCGTGCTCGACTTCGCCCCCGGCTTTCAGGGCGATCACTTGCGCCAGATGTTCGTGATTGCGTTCGACGTCGGTCATGTCGGATCCCAAAGCTACGACATCTTCGATGCCATGCGCGTCATCGGCATTCAGGCCGCCTGGGTCCTCCTGCCCATGCTCGCCCTCGCCTTTCTCGTGCCCGTCATCGGGCTGGTATCGCAGGTCGGCGTCAACATTACCTTCAAGCCGCTCACGCCGAAATTCGACGCGATCAATCCGGGCGCCGGCCTCAAGCGCATGTTCTCGCTACGCTCCTTCATCGACCTGATCAAGATGACGATCAAGGCGGTGGTGCTCGTTGCCGTGCTCTACAAGGTGACGTGGCTGCTCATGCCCGCCGCCGCCGGACTGGTTTATCAGTCGACGTTCGCCGCCGCAAGCATCGCCTGGACGCTGCTATGCCGCTTCATGGCCATCGGCGGTTTTGTCACGCTGCTGCTCGGCGTTGCCGATTACGGCATCCAGCGCTGGCTGTTCATTCGCGATCACCGCATGACCAAGGATGAGGTCAAACGCGAGAGCAAGGAGTCCGAAGGAGACCCGGAGATCAAGCAAAAGCGCAAGGCGTTCGCCAAGGAGCTGCTCAACGAGCCGCCGAAGGCCTCGCTGTCGCAAGCGAACGCGCTCGTGGTGAATCCGACGCATTACGCCGTGGCGATTCGTTATGCCCCCGAAGAACACGGGTTGCCGCGCGTGATCGCCAAGGGGCTCGACGACGACGCGCTGCGCATGCGCGCCCATGCCGAAGCCATCGGCCTGCCGATCGTGCCCGCGCCGCCGCTCGCGCGTGCGCTCTATGAAGTTCCGCTGGGAGACGCCGTGCCGGACCCGCTGTTCGACGCCGTCGCCGAAGTCCTGATCTGGGTCAGCCAGCTACCGCAGCCCGGTGGCTCGGGTCTGCTCGCCTGAGGTTCACGCCGCAGAGGTTCAAGCCGACATGAAAACCAACGTCCATCGCTACTCCGGTGAAGTCGCCATCGCTGCCCTGATCGTGGCCGTGGTTGCGCTCATGATCCTGCCGCTGCCCACGCTGCTCATCGACATGCTGCTCTCGGTGAACATCACCCTCAGTGTGGTGCTGCTGACCGCCACCATGTATGTGCCCAGCGCGACGTCGCTCTCATCGTTTCCCTCGCTGCTGCTCTTCACGACACTGCTGCGCCTGTCGCTGAACATCGCCTCGACCAAGTCGATTCTGCTGCATGCCGACGCGGGACACATCATCGAGAGCTTCGGCGAGCTGGTCGTCGGCGGCAATCTCGTCGTCGGTCTGGTCGTGTTCCTGATCATCACGACGGTGCAGTTCATCGTGATCGCCAAAGGCTCGGAGCGCGTGGCCGAGGTCGGCGCGCGATTCACGCTCGACGCCATGCCCGGCAAGCAAATGAGTATCGACGCTGACGTGCGCGCCGGGAACCTCACGGGCGAAGAAGCGCGCAAACACCGTGCGCTGCTCGCCGTCGAGAGTCAGTTGCACGGCGGCATGGACGGCGCGATGAAGTTCGTCAAGGGCGACGCCATCGCGGGGCTGGTCATCACGATGGTCAACATCGTGGCCGGCATCGTGATCGGCGTGACCTACCACGGCATGACGGCCGGCGAAGCGGCATCGCGCTTTGCCGTGCTGTCCATCGGCGACGCCATGGTCTCGCAGATCCCGTCGCTACTGATCTCCGTGGCCGCCGGCGTGATGATCACGCGCGTGGCGAACGATCACGACAAGCCCCGGTCGCTGGGCATGGAGATCGCCGCACAGCTCTCCACCAGTCCGCGCGCCCTGTGGACGGCATCGATCCTGCTGTGCGGTTTCGCGCTCGTGCCGGGCTTTCCGTCGACGATCTTCCTCGTACTCGCATCCGCCATCTTCATTGGCGGGCGCGCCGTTCGGGCGCATCTGCAACGCAATGCCCGCACCGACGGCGAAGCGCTCGCCTCGTTGCAGCGCGAAGGCGCGAAGAAGCTCGCGGGCAACATGCTGCGGCACGCCCCGTCGTTCGCGGCACCGCTCGCCGTCAAGCTTTCGACGTCGCTCGCCACGCAGATCGACAGCACCGTGCTGAACGAAGCGTTCGAGAAGGGCCGCCGCGCGGTCACCGACGAACTCGGCCTGCCCTTCCCCGGCATCGTGTTCTGGGCCGACGAAAGCTTCGCGGACGACGAGTTCGAAGTGCTCATTCACGATGTGCCGGTCGCGCACGACGTCTGTGCCGCCACCTCTGCCGACTCCCGCGAAGTGCAGATCAGCAAGTGTGTGGTGACGATGCTTCGACGCGAGGCGCGGCTCTTCATCGGCGTTCAGGAAACGCAGTGGATCATGGAACGCGCCACGCCCGACTACCCCAATCTCGTCACGGAAGTACAGAAAGCAGCGCCGGTGCAGCGTATCGCCGAAGTCCTGCGCCGACTGCTTGAAGAGCAGGTGCCGATCCGTGACATCCGCGCCATCATGGAAAGTCTGGTGGCGTGGGGACCGAAGGAAAAAGACCTCATCATGCTCACCGAATATGTGCGCAGCGATCTGGGCCGGATGATCGCGCACCGCGCGGCGCAGGGACAAGGCCGCCTGCCCGCCATCGTGCTCGATCAGTCGCTGGAGCAGACCATCCGGCAAGCGATCAAGCCCACACCGGCAGGTAACTTCCTCACGCTCGAACCCCATCTCATCGAAGCGATCGTGCGGCGTCTCGCCGAACTGGCAACCGACAGCCCGCCGGAGAACCTCTCCGTGGTGACGGCTGCCGACATCCGCCGCTACTTCCGTCGTCTGATCGAAAAACGCTTCCACTGGATGAATGTGTATTCGTTCCAGGAACTGAACGGCGAAGTCGACCTGCGCATGGTCGGTCAGTTGTCGATCTGATCGGCTCGCCCCTTCAGACACGGATTCGACATCCCCATGAACCATCGGATACGGCTTCAGGGTGCGATCTTGCATGCACCCGCCACAGATGAGGCGACGACGACCGAACTGCCGTCCCCCCGGAGCGTTGCCGACGGGGAGGCTGCCGGACGATTTCGCCAGTTGTTGATGCGTCGCGGGCCGACGCGCGACGACACCGGGACACCCGACGGAATCGCCAGCGACGATGAGATGCCGCGCGGCGGAGACAACGAGCGGCCACATGGCGGCCAAAGCGACGACGCACTCACCGGCATCACGCCGGACGACGCCTTGCCGTGGCAGCAAAACGACGCCCGCGAGCGAATGATGGCCACGGCGGACGCGTCCCCCGGCACCACTGGCACGCCTCACCGTCGCCATCATCCCCAACGCACACAGACCCGTCGCCCGGGCGTGTCGGGGGCATCGGCCACGCAGGCACCGGCAGCGCAAGACATCGAGCAACCCGACGAAGCGACGCCGCCTCCACGCGTCGAAGGGACAATCAGCGTGTCGGCGCTGCCAGCCGATCGGCAACGGTTCGACGACAGCCCTGTGCCGGAACGACTGGACGACACCACGTCCACCGTCGAAGCCGCTCGCGCGGCGCAACGCTTCAATGCGTTTGGGCTACCCGTCATCGTCGATGCGCTCACGCAGGCGCTGACGGCGCATCGCACGACGTCTGCGCAGGCCACGACCCAGCGCGCGGACCCGGTGAGCGCACCTCGCGAGATCGTCCTGACGCTCAACCCGGCGATCCTGCCGGACACGCGCGTGCAACTTCGACTTTCGGGTGGCGCCCTATCGCTTCGCTTCGAGACGGAACACCGTCAGTCGGTCGCTCTACTCTCGGATCAGGCGGCGCAGCTCGCACAGCGCGTTTCCCACCGCACCGGCCGTGCCGTCACCGTCAGCCTGAACGGCGACACGCTCGTCAGCAGCCACCGATCCGCTTCATGAACACGACGCCGTCCCTGCCCCGCACCCCCACGTCGCTGCCACTGCGACGCTACCGCCCGGCGCTCGCCAGCGTCGCGCGCTGGCTGGTGCGCGACGCGACGTACGGCTTGCAGGTGTCGACGGGACCGGCATCGCTCCCGTCCGGCGCACTGGCCCGCCTCGTGCTCGGCAGCGCGTTTGGCGAGATACGCCTGCGTGTCGACCTGTCGCGGGCGCCGGCATTGGCTGCGATGGCGCGTGACCCGGACACGCTGCGCGCGCGCATACTCGTCAATCTCTATCTCGACGTCCATCTCGCTGCGCTTCGCCGGGCGGGCATTGCCGGGCTCGTCGTGCGCGAATGCGAATGGGACGACGCGCCGCTGGCGGATGAGGCGCTCCCCATTGCTACGCGAGACGGCGAGATCACCGGCGCTATCGAGTCGGTCGACGACACCTTCGCCGATGCACTCGCCGGCATCCATCTCGCGCAGGCGATCACGCGGCCTGACGTCATGGGCACCGTCGATACCATCGACGCCTTATGCCTGCCCTGTCGGTTGTGCCTCTCGCGCCAGAAAGTGGCGCTTTCGCTGCTCGCCTCGCTGCGTCCCGGAGATGTGTTGTTCGGTTGGCACGATCCGCTGCCGTCCGATGTCGCGCAAGACGCCGCTTTGTCCCTCTGGCTTCCCGACGCCACGCCCACCAACGCTTCGGGTGCCACCGGATGGGTCGCCTACGCGACGCGCCTTGGCGCCGCCCTCACCCTAACGTCCCCATTTGCCATGACGACCGATTTCAACGCTGACCTGCCGGACTGGCATGCCGGAGACGACATGTCCGAAGGATTCGGTGCACACGCGACACCGGACGCCCGACTCACTGCAACCGACACCGATATCCACGCGATGCCGAGCGCCGATACCGTGCCCGACGCCCCTCCGGTCGGTGTCGTGGCGTCGGGCAACCCGCTTGCCGGTCTGGTCGTGCCGCTGCACCTCGAAGTCGGCACGCTCGATCTGACGCTCACCGATATCGCCCGCATGCAACCCGGCTATCTGCTGGAACTGCCGAATGCCGCCGCCTGCGCTCAGGTTCGCCTGACGGTTCACGGACAAACCGTCGGGCACGGCGAACTCGTTGCAATCGGAGAGCATCTCGGTGTGCAGATCACGCATATGGATGCCGGGGCATGAACACCAGCCTTAATTTCGCCTCGCTGCTGGTCACGCTCCTCGCGCTGGGGCTGCTGCCTTTCGTCGCGATGGTCGTGACGTCGTACACGAAGATCGTGATCGTGCTCGGTCTGCTGCGTAACGCGCTGGGCGCACAGCAGGTACCGCCGTCAACGGTCACCAACGGCATTGCGCTGATTCTGTCGTGCTTCATCATGGCGCCCATCGGCATGACGGCGTTCAAGGGCACGAACGATCTCGCGGCAGACGGCGGTGCGAACGCCGTGCAGGTCTTCGATGCCGCACGCGAACCCATGCGTCAGTTCCTGTCGAAGCACGCGAGCGAGCGCGACAAGGCGTTCTTCCTGCGCTCCGCGCATGAGATCTGGCCGGCTGCGCTCGCCGACAAACTCGGCCCAGACGACCTCATCGTGCTTGGCCCCGCCTTCATGACGAGCGAGCTGACGGCATCGTTCAAGATCGGGTTTCTGATCTACCTGATGTTCATCGTGGTCGATCTGATCATCGCGAACGTGCTGATCGCGCTCGGGCTGTCGCAGGTCACGCCGACCAACGTGTCGATTCCCTTCAAGCTGCTGCTCTTCGTTGTGCTCGACGGCTGGTCCGTGCTGCTGCACGGCCTGATCTCAACCTACAAGTGATGCGATGGATTACGAGAACATTGTCCAGTTGACGACCGGTGCGCTGACCGTCTGCCTGCTCGTCTCCCTGCCCCCGGTGCTCACTGCGGCCTTTGCCGGTCTGTTCATCTCGTTCATTCAGGCCGTGACGTCGCTCCAGGACGCCAGCATCTCGCAAGTCGCCAAGCTGATCGTCGTCACCGTGGTGATTCTGGCGACGGCGTCATGGGGCGCGTCCACGGTCGTGGCCTTTGCCAAATCCATTCTGAACGTGGTGTTCGCATGAAGGTGATCTCGAACCTGCCCGGTATGGCGCCGATCGCCGTCACCACGGGCGACGATACCCCGGCGGCCGGCACGACATCACCCGCCACGTCAGGTGCGCATCACCATCACCACCACCACGCCACGTCGACGAACAATACGTCGCGACGTCGCGGACGTGGCGCGCACGATCCGGCGCACACGCCCGATGCTCACGAACTGCTTGAAGAGCTTCATCAGCTCGCGCAGCATCATCCGTCGACGCATCGTCGCAAGACGCAACGTCGCGGGGCCGCAGCCAGCACCGATCCGGAATCGCCGCAGGAGATGGACTCGTCCGACGAGGACGAAGCGCTTCGATGGGAAGCGATCGAAGCGCAGGAGCAGGCGCTGGAGCGCCTGATCGTGCAGGTCAGCGCGCGCGACAGCGGCAACGAACGCGATCAGAAGGATCGCGAACGTGACAATCGTCGTGAAGCCTCGCTGCGGGCGATGAGCCATGCGGCAGAGCAACTGGCCTCGCCGTCGCAGACCTCAGCGAAGCCCCCCACGGAGCCCGCGCGCGTCTTACCCACGTCACCCACATTTGGCCGCACGCTGAAACTCAGCCCGAGCGAACTCGGGCGAACGACTCATGCCGCGGCCGTCGATGCGTTCGCTCGTCCCGCCACGCAAGAAGAAATCAGCACGCTCGCCGCGAAAGCCTTGCTCGCCTTGGGCAACCGGTATCGCGCGTCGCGCCACACGTCGACACCCGGAGACGCACTGAAGGAAGCCACACGCATCATCGCCCACGCCCTTGCCATGCCCGTTGCGGATGGCCCCGCGTCGCGTCGCTACGCGACGTTGCGAGCGGTGCGGCATGCCCTGGTGGAAGCGATCCGTCAGGTGCCATCGGGCAGCAAGACGCCGGGACACGATGGTCAGGATTCCTTTTTGTTGTTGCTGCCGCTCATGATGCTGGGGCTTGCCGCACCGATGCGGGCATCGCAGCGCGGTATTCGTCAGGCCCGTTTTCAGGCCGCTACGCGTGAGCGTCTTCCTGCCGCCGAAGGACTTCGCAAATGACCCAAAGAATTCGGATTCTCACCGGAATACACGCAGGCGCTCAGATAAATTTGTTTGCAAGCAGGACGGCAATCGGTTGCAGCGAGCAGGCGGAAGTGCAGATCAGCGACTGGCCCGGCCCCGACGGCACACTGACGTTGCCGGGCGACGGATCGATGTGGTTGACGCTGACGGCAGAGAACGGTTCGCCGCAGACGATTCCCCTGCAAGAGAAGGTGCCGGTCCAGTTCGGCGACATCGTTTTCTGCCTCGGTGCCGACAACGATGCGTGGCCGACAGACGCCGCATTGCTCCAGCAACACTTCGCCGTGACGCACGGCGCTGCGGCGACGAGCGACGCGGCAGTACCCGGCGAACGACCGTCGGCACGACCCGACGCACGGCGCGGGTGGCGAAATGTGTCGCTCGCCATGACGGTAGTGGTTTTGAGCGCAGGCGGTCTGACGTGGTTCGGCGTGCGCGATGGCAGTGCCGTCGCTGCCCCGGAAGCCAGTGTGCGCCCCGTATCGGCCGACGCGTCGCTCGATGCCGTAAAGCATGTGGTCGCCACACTTGGGCTGGACGATCTGAGCGTGCAGCGTCAGGGGCGACGGTTGGTGGTCAAGGGTGTCGTGGCAACGGCCGAGCAGGCGACGGCACTCAGCCACCGGCTCTCGAAGCTCGATGCCGAGGGCGTCGACGTCCGAGTGGTCGTGGCCGCACAGGTGGCAGAAGACATTCGCGCGCTGCTCGGCGAAAGCGGTGTCAGCGTGGAATACCTGGGCAGCGGACGTTTTCGTGTGACGGGTGCAGTCGTCGACATGAACCGAACGACGACGCGTCTGGCGCAAGTGCAACGAGATTATGCAGGCGCGATTGCCGGCATCGAAACATCGCTGAGTGCGAGCGAAGCCCCGCTGCGCAATGTCAGCGCGATGCTCGATTCGGCGGGCGTGCAGTACGTGGAACAGACCGACGGGACGAAGCGTTTTTCGTTGAATGCGCAGTAGCGCCTCACGAAGCCGCCACCGTGGCGATGGTGAAAAGACAGGCCGTATCGATCGCAGGTATCGATGACAAACAAGGCCGAAAAGCAGTCCTCATGAATCAGGAGTACGAAGATGTTTGAAGCGATTACGCCGGAAGTCGGTGCCGCCCTCGACAAGATCAACGATCTCGTGGCGGCCAACCCGCTCGATGCCCGCATCGAGAACAGCGTTGCGACGCTGCGCGAAGTGGCGCAAACGGTCACGCAGGCATCGGTGCGTTGCGCCGAGCCGCTTCAGCGCAACGAGGGACACATGGTGGCCGATGGCCTGATCGCCGCTGCCACGATCTGCAACAAGTTGCGCGGCATGTAAGGGTTTCGACCGGGGCGCAGGTCATGCGCGTCGTTCGTCAACGGAGTAGCACCCCGACCGGCGGGTAAGCCGGCAATCTCACTATTGTTCGGTTCGAGTCGAAAGAGGAGTTTTATCATGAGCAAATTCAGCACTGGCATGAACGCAGGTGCCGCCGCCGCAGGTGCAGCAGGCGCCGCAGGTAACACCGGCATGGACACGGCAAGCGCGATCGCCCAGATCAACGCCGCCGCCGAAGCCGAAAACGAGATCAACCTGGCCACCACGTACGCTCAGCTGCGTGAAGCGGGCCCCAAGAACATGAAGAGCCTGACGCAGGGCTAATCGGCGCGACGTCGGGGCGCGGCCACAAGTCGCGCGCCAACGCCGCCCATCGCAGTATTGTGCGGACGCCCCGGGCGTCCGCGCTTTCGTTGTACCGTCCGATGTCTGCGACGACGACTTTCGCCACTCCCCTTTTGCCTCGCACACGCCCCGAGTCTGGCAGGCGAGAGACGACCCCGATGCCCCGATGAGCCTGGAACGCCGCAACGAACTGCTCGCAGAACTCTGCGCGCTGCTGGAGATTCCCGACGTGCACGGCATCGTCCAGGCCGGGCGTCTGAACGTCAACGAGTTCGAAGTGGCCGTCGATTTCTTCGAGCAGGATCCCGAGGCGATCTACCTCGACTTCGAATACGGGATCGTGAGCGGCGGCCGGACGTTGCGCATTTACCGCCTCATGCTGGAGGCGAATCTCACCGTCTACGCGCAGGATCAGGCACAACTCGGCGTAAATCCGACCACCGGCGGCATCATCCTGGTCGTACGGGTGCCGCTCGGACACGACGTGAACGGCGGCTACCTCTGTGAATTACTCGATCACTACGTCGAACATGGCCGGTACTGGCAGGACAACATTCTCCAGTCCTCGGACGACATGTTCGACCAGCTCGCCAGCGGCGAATATCAGTGGATTCGGGCTTGATTGCCGACGCCCGTTCGGTACGATCAGTGCCTGACGTCGCGCGGACCGTCCAGCCGATAGCCGGACGCATAGACGGCGCGCAACGCCACCGGCCCGCCACCCGACAGGCCTAACTTGCGGCGCAACTGGTTGATGTGACGTGTCAAGGCGCTTGGCTCGCGTGCGCTGGCCTCGTCGCCCCAGATTTTCTCCGAGATCCGCGGGCGGCTCAGTACCGCGCCGGGATGCGAGAAGAATAGCCACGCCATCGCGAATTCATAGGCGGTGAGGTGGATGAGGCTGCCCTCGCGCGTGCAACGGCAGTTCGCCTTGTCGAAGCGATAGCCACCGTATTCGATGATCGTCGATTCCAGTTCGTGCATGCGACGGCGCGCCACGCAGCGTTGCGCGCGCGCCTGCAATTCGTCGAGCGACAACGCACCGGCGACGATATCGTCGACCCCGCTGGCGAGCGCATCGCGCATCACCGTCGCGCAGAGGTACTGCCCGGTCACCAGAATCGGCAAATCGTGGCGGGCATGGCAATCGCGCCATGTGGCGAGAAAGGGAATGGCTTGCGCGTCGGTGTCGGCGTCGATGACGACCAGATCGGCGTTGGCGCGCAGGGAAAGATAACGAATCAGTTCGATACGATCGTCGAAGTCGACCACCCGGCAATCGCCCGTACCTTGTTCAAGCACCGAAACGACGGCGCGCAGCGTCTTGCTCCGTGTCAGTAACACGATGACCACACTCAATCCTCAAGTCAGACGGCCCCGGCGAAAAGTTTGCTGGATCTGCCGGGTCTGTCGCGCTCTCTTGCGGCGCTTATTCGGCAGGCAGCACGGGACGCCGCGCTTTGATCGCAGCGTGCCGACCTCGGGTAAAGCCTTGGGATGACGGGTATCGGTTCCAGAAAACAACGCATCCGACCGGTGGGTTCGGAGGCGTCTGTCGAGGCGGACCGTTGCAGTCTGCCTGAGCACTCCGGTGAAATCTGAAATCTCACCGGCGTGTCATATTACGTTCCATTACAAACGCACCCTCCCGGGGCTTGTCGCCCGGAAGGGTGCGAGGGGAATCCTCAAGATGGGGCGTTTGCATGACACGAGCCAGCGACGCCAGCTCGTGTCCCGGTCGCGATCAGCTGTTCTGATTCTGGTTCTGACCGGTCACCGCGCCATAGACCTGGCTTTCGACCTGATCCTTGACGTTGTCCTTCACGGTGTCCTTCGCTCCGTCCGTCACGGCGTCGGTCACGGCGCTGCGATCGACGGTGTGCCCCGCGAACGAGAAGGTCTTGCCCGCGGCGGCTTCCGCACCCTTCGTACCGGCATCGACAGCAGCGCCCGCCCCGGCTTCCGCACCCTTCACACCCGCGTTGGCTGCCGTGCTCGCGGCCTTGGCCCCGGCTTCGGCTGCCGCCGTCGCACCGGCTTCCGCCCCCTTGACGATGCCCTTCATGACGACCTTGCCCATGCCCGGCGCAACGAGGCCGACGGCTGCCGCGCCCAGCCCGATGGCCGCGTCGCGTTCCGCCTTGAGAATGTCGGCCTTGCTGCCGCCACCGGCGGCCACCGCCGCCACGTCCAACTGTCCCGATACCGCTTCGGTGGCCATCGACGCGGCCGAGAACAGCGGTCCGATCCCCGGAATCTTGCCGAGGAAGCTCAGCACCGTGGAGATGACCTCGAAGATCTTCGCGAAGGCGTGCAGGATCTTCTGACCGATGTTCTGCAACTGACCGCCCTTCTCCTTCTTGATGGCCGGCTGATCCATGGCGCCCGCCTGCATGGCCGCCACCGCTGCCTTTTCGGCGTCGCTGGTCGGCTTGTGCGTCGGCGGCGTGGCCGGCGGCGTCTGCCCCCACGTCTTCGAATTCTTGATGAAGTTGTTCAGGTCGCCCTTCGAGATGTCGCCATCGTCGGCGGCGTGGCGGGCCGAGCCGTTGTTGCCGTGCGTGGCGTTATCGAGCATGCCGAACAGCGTCGGGTCGTCCAGCATCTTCTGCGCGGCCTTGCGCACGGCATCGCTCTGGCTCGAATCGTTGGCGATCGACTTGAGCTTGTCGCGCGTCATGTCGCCCTTGCCGAAGAACGCGTCGCTGTTGTTCTGGATCGTCTGGATCGTCTGCGTCTCGTCTGCCGTCAGATGAACGCCGTGCGAGATGTTGTCCAGCAGATCGCCACGCTTGATCGAGCCACCCGTGCCCGCAATCGCCTGCCATTGCGCCGGATTGTCGAGATAGAACTGTGCAGCGGCAATCACCTGCGGCGGCATCTTGCCTTCGCCGCCGGTCCCGTTGACGATGTCCTGCAACGTCTGCTGCGAAACGTTCTTCGGCAGATAGTCGGAGTACTTGAACAGCTCGTGCTGCGCGTCGTCCGTGGTCATGTCGCGCGGCTGGGTCGTGCCGCTCGTGTCGTCCGACGGAATGTAGTTGTGCGTGAACGTCTCGGCTTCCTGCTGCATGTACGCCTGCACTTCCGGGTGCTGCGAGATGAGCGAGGTGACGTCCTGCGGCGCGTAGGAGCCGTCGCGCTTGCCGGTCTTGCCCGCGTCGAGCTTCTGCTGAAGGATCGGGTCCGAGGCGAACTGTTGCAGCGCAGCCTTGAGGTCGGGCGGCGTGTTCGGATCGTTGATCTTGTTGATCAGATCGCCCGTGTTGCCCTTGATGGAATCCTGATGACGGGCCAGCACGGAGAGTGTCTGAATCTCGTCGTCGGAGAGCGGCGTGTCATGGTCGGCGACCACGTAGTCCGCGAAGTTGTTCTGGTGCGCGACACCGCCCTTGCCGGCGATCTCCTTCGTGAAGCGATCGCCGCCGTCGGCCAGCATCGTCTTGGCGGCCTGCTTGAGATCGTCCGACGCACCGGCGCCGACACCCGTGCCGTTCGCGATGTCCTGCAGATCGGACACGCTCACGCCCTTGCCCTTCATGTCCGGGCTCGTGCTCATCCAGGCGTCGAGCGTGCGGGCCGCGTTGCCGAACGCCTTGTCGTCGTCATCTTCACCGGCATCGCCATTGGCATCGCTCGGCGGCACCATCATCGACGCCAGCTTGGCTTTCGCGTACTCGGGGTTGTAGAAGCCGCCCGCCGTGAACATGGAGATGGGCTTGCCATTCTCGTCCTTGACGGTGTCGTCGTCGCCGCTGGCGCCCGACGTGCCCGATGCACCGGCATTGCCCTCAGCAGCTTTGGGATCGGCGATGGCTGTGCGCGTTGCGGGAGCGGCCGCGCCCGTAGCACCGTTCGGCACGACCAGGCCGATACCGAAATGTTCGAGTTGCCCGTGCATGGGCGGCTGGAGGTTTTCGGCGCCCGCCGGACCGGCATTGACCAGACGCGCCTGCGGCTGCCCCGGCATCGCAATACGGCCTGCAGCACCGCCCAGCATGCCGGAGATTTCGGTCTCGAGGTCCTTGACGGCGTCCTGCACCCCTTCGAGCGCCGACTCCAGTCCGGCCAGCGCCGGAGAACTTGTTCCTACACGCATGTTCATCGTTTTTCACCGTATCGTGACGTCACACCGACTTCGCCGGACCCGCAATACACCCACTGCGCACCTGGCGGCCTGACGCGATTATCGGAAGCGCCTTTTGCGCATCACGGCGGGAATGCGAACTTTGCGACGCGCCGACGAAAGCGGAAGAAAACCAGTGACGTGTGCGGGAACTCACTCGATAGGAATACTGACTAGCGAAGGCACGCCACCGGTGCCCGGTTCGCTCTGCGCCGCGCAGCTTCGCCTCGTGTCCATGGCACGCACGGGGGCAAGCTACGCTGCAAGCTCCTCTACGTCCCCTAAAAGGAGTCACCGTGAGAATTTCGGGAAGTCACTCTTCGTCGACGCATCACTCCGGCCCGTCGGAGCCGTCGCATGGCCCGTCGGGCAGTCAGCACGGCAGCAGCGGTGCGCACGGCACGCAAGGCGGCAAGCACAGCGATTCCGGGATGGACATTCCGCCGATTGGCGGCAAGTCCGGCGCCGGCGGTGCGTCGGGTGCCAGTGGCAGCGACGTCACGCAGGCCCTCGATCAGATGATTCTTCAACTCGGTCAGAACATGCTGAGCAACGGCAAGAAGTGGGCCGCGCAGCTCAAGGCGGACAACGACGACAGTTGATGTCGCATTGATGTCGTACCGCTTCGCCCGGCGCGTCGGTCCGTGATGAGGGCGTCACGGACCGACGGGCGATTCCACGGAACGATCAGCGAACCGGTAGCGGCACCACATCGACCGAATCACTCGGGATGGCCGTAGCCGAGGCCGGACCTGGCGGCACGACGACAACCGGCGGCACGCGACCATTCGCGGCATCTGCCGCCAACGCCGCGGCGTCGAGACCACGACGCCCGTCCTCGAGACCGCCCTGCACCGCTCGCTGCAACGACGTTGCACGCCGCTTGTCGGCTTCGGCCGTGCGCGCGGCGTCTTCGAGCGAGCCTTGCGGCGTGATGATGCGAGGCGTCACGAGAAACAGCCGCTGCATCTTCTTCGTCGAGTCGTTGCTGTACTTGAACAGGCCGCCGATCCACGGAATCTTCGAGAGGAACGGCACGCCCGAGCCCTGCTTCTCGCTCGCGTCCACTGCGTACCCGGCGATCAGCAGGCTCTGCCCCTCGTTGATCAGCGCTTGCGTATCGATGGTGCTGTTCGTCACGACAGGCAACGTGCCGACCTGATCGGCGGTGACCTTGCCGTCTTCGATATGCACGCTCAGACGGATATGCGATGCATCGCCCTCCTTGACCACGGTCGGCAGCACACGCAGCGTCACCCCCGCCGAGATGCTGTAAAGATCGGACGATTGATAGCCCTGCACCGGCACATAGAAGGTCTTCTTGCTGTCCATCAGCGCCTCCACGTTATCGAGCGTGGCGACCTTCGGGCTAGCGTTGATCGTGGCCTGATCGGTCTGCGCGAGCGCGTTGATACGCGAGAGCAGATAGCGCCCCGTATTACCGAGCACAGCGGTGAAGACCCCGCCCGCCGGCGTGGCCAGCACGCTCGTCTGTCCCGAGACGTTCGGGTTGCCGAAACCCTGCGGGTTGATGGAATCCGGGAAGCCTGCCTGCTGGTTCAGGCCGTTGCCCGTTTCGAAATCGAAGTGGCTGTTGTGAAACCGCCAGTCGATGCCGAGCGACTCCAGCGCGGTGTCGGAGATCTGAATGATGCTCGCGTCGATCTCGATGACGGCCGGTCGCGTATCGAGCGATGCGATCAGCGCTTCGAACGCCGGCATGGCGTCGGCCCTCGCCCGTACGAGCACGGCGTTGGTGCGCGGATCGGGACGCACGATCGGGCTGTCGAAACCGACGATATCGGTCTGCCCATTCACCGGTGCGGCGGCTGGCGCGGGCGGCGCATTCGCCGCGTTGGCGGCATAGCCGGACGGCGGCAGCGAGCCGGGCATGCCCGGTGGCAAGGGTGTGGTGGGCGCCGCCGCGCCGGGCGTGCCGAGCAGGCCGGGCAAACCGGTCGTCCAGCCGCCGGGCCCCGGCGCCGGTGTATCGCGACGCGGCGCACTCGGGCCATTGCCGCCCGCCGCCGCGCTCGACATGCGTTTCGCGTCCGAGCGATTCCCTTGCGCCGTGCGCGCCACCGGCGTCTGCGCGTCGTAGAGACTGCGCAGAATCGAGGCCACGCCGAGCACGGAAATCGACTCGCCGTCCAGATTGATGACATGATCCGCCGCCCATGCGTAGCGCAACGGAAAGACGCGTACGACCTGACGGTCTTGCGACTGCGAGTGACTCTGGTCGACGAGCTTCGCCGCGTTGGCGACCAGTTCGACGAAGTTCGGCGGCCCGGAGACCAGCGCCGCGTGCACATCGTCGTCGTACCGCACCGGGAAACGGGGGTCGGTAATGCCCAGACGATCGAGCGTGCGACGCAGCTCGCCGGGTTGTGCCGCTCCCGTGCCGATCGTGGTGCTGACGATTTCATCGGGCGAATAGAGCCTCAGCACGGAGCCGTCGAAGTACCAGATAAAACCGAACGTGCTCGCCAGACGCTCCAGCAATTGCTGGGGGCTGGCGTGAAAGCGTCCCGTCACGCTGCCCTGCACCTTCGGCGACACCCAGACCGCAACGCCGCTGCTGGCCCCGATATCCCGGACGGCGTCCCGAATGTCCTTGTGCTCGGCCGCGTAGTCGATCACCGTGGTCCGCCACGGGATGATGGCCGCGACCGCGTTCACCGACATCGCCATCAACACACTTGCCGCACAGCTTTCGACCAGGCGGCGTGCGCGCTTATGCATTGATCGTCTCCGACGGCGATTCGTCGAACTGCTTGCGGTAGCTCTTGACCAGCGCCGAACGGCTGGTCACGCCCCAGCGGTTGGCCGTGCCGAGCACCGAACCGGTCACGCTCGCGTCATCCATCAGATCGCTGCGAATGCCTTCGAGCCGCAGTTTCCGGATCAACGCACCGGGCGACATGCCCAGCGAGCGCTTGAACACCATTTGCAGCGCCCGTTCGGTGACATTGACCTGCGCCGCCACCTCACGCGTGGTCAGTTCGCTGTGCGCAATGTGCTCGACAATGTAGCGATAGGCCTTGCGGTACTTGGCCGGCAGACGCGCGGCAATGTCGTCGCCCCGGGCAAGTTGCGCAGCATCGGCCTGCGGATCGAGGCTGCGCGCCGGCACGATCTGCGTGCGCAGGCAATGCAGGGCCTGCAACGTGTAGGTCGTGTACAGCGACATGCTCTGATGGACCTGCCCGCGCTGAAACGCGAGCTTGGCGTTGACGTAGAGCCACTCAAGATCCGAATGCCGTGTGGCGGTCTGAATGCTTCGCGCACAGTTGACGTCGTACAGACGCAACGCCAGCTCGCCCTGACCGCCGGCAAATGCCGCCAGCACGACATTGAGCTTCATGTGCATGACCATTTGCGGACTGCCGGTCGCACGCATCGTCTGTAGCAGATCGTTGAGCGCTTCGACCTGACTGCGCGCGCCGTCTGCCAGTTCGCGAAGATGGCGCATGTAGGAACGATACCTACGGATCAATACACCTTCCGTCTCAAACGAAGACGAATTGATAGATGACAATTCGTCTCCATTGACGGAATCATTCTCCTGCATTGACGCGGTCAGCGGCTCCGCACTTAACCACGCCGATTGCCAGAATACGTGATCGGATAATGCGGAAGAACGGCGAATCCGGGTGTGAAGCGTTATATCCGAAATTAATAACGAAACAATCGATCGCCAAATCGGATTTAAATCACCGACCGACCGGTCGGCTCTGTGCAGGACTTGCATGGCGGCATGTGGGCGACCCAGCCGATGCTCCACGATCGCGAGCCCAACACGCGCTTCAATCTCCTGTTCGGCATCGGTAGCACGATCGCGCACGATGCTCACGAAGCAGTTACGGGCCACTGCAAACCGGTCGCGCAGCAGCGCTTGCCAGCCGGCATTGCGTGCAGACATCAGACGCAGCGCGTCGCCGCCCGCACGGCAACTGCGCTGGGCACGTGCGTAGCTCTGCTCAGCTTCCTCATCGAGTTCGCGCAACGCCTGGATATCGGCGAGGGCACACAGATTCGCGCCGCTCAGGTCCAGCAGTTGCTTCTCGTCGCAGTCGGCCACGCCACACACGGCGGCGTAGGCCCGTGGCCAGTCGCCTGCGAGCAGCGCTTGCGCGCTGCGCGGCAACATCTCGCGCATACGTGCGCTGGCAATCAAAGCGAAGTAGATCCGAACGTTCATGGCTTTCGCCTTCCGTTGAGTTGGGGGGTGAAACAAAAAATAAATCCCCCGCCCTCCGGAAATTCTCAACAATCTGATGCGAAATCTTCACTTTTCAACGTTCGGCTTCAAGTGTTTTATCCATCAAAGGACTAACGCCTGACCAGAGACATCAGGCAATGAAAAGGCTGGCAATTGGAAAAACCGATGAAGTTTGCAATCCTGACGAGAGACTTTGCGCTTTTCGAAGCGGTTCGCAATAGTTTTGAAACCGATGGCACCTGCCATCACTTCAGCGATGCCGAGCAATATGCCGCTGCTGCCATGTCCACTAGCTACTGCGCGATTCTCGTCGACGCGTCGTTGGGGCCGGGAGATATGCAACGGGTGCTCGCCAGACGGCGTGGCGGTCGCGGCGAAGGCGTGCCGGTCATCAGTATGGCGACACCGGCGTGGATGCTCGATTTCGCGTTTCGTTCCGGATGCGATGACGTCGTTATGTATCCGCTCGACGTGAACGAATTGCATGTTCGTCTGAGTCTTGCCCTGCAACGCCGCGCCGACGCCACGGCCGCGCGCGGCAACGATATTCTCGAAATCGGCGCCTATGTGGTCGACCGTGGGCGCGACACCGTGGCGGTCCATGGCGTGGAAGTCATGCTCACGGCCCGTGAATTCGCCGTGGCGTGGCTCTTTTTCAGCCAGCCGGAGGTGCGCATCAGCCGTGCGCAAATTGCAGGCGCCATCTGGGCCAACGATGAGGGTGTCGTGGGGCGCAGCATCGAGCAACACGTCTATAAGCTGCGCAACCGGCTGGGTTTGCGCGGCGACCACGGTCTTGTGCTTCGCACCGTCTACGGCGGCGGGTACACGCTGGAGCGGCAAGGGCAACGCGTGGAACCCGCGCAGCGTAACGCCGGGAGCTTCGCGCCGGCCTGAGCGAAGCACTGACTGCCATCGCGAAGTCGGCATGCGCGCGATGACCGTCGCGCGGTTACGCTGCCCAGACTGCGGGGCTGAACGTCATCGAACGTGACGTGAGTCCGACTGACGCGACGCAACGTGCCGCGCACGCCCCGCCTGTCCCGACGCCTAGTGAGATCGCCATGCCGCCAAGACTGCCGCGCGCTCTGCCGCCCACGCCAACGTCAGTGCCTACGGGCACGACTGGACACCCGTCGCCTTCTCCTGGCGCCGGCGCGCCGCCGTCGCGGCCGACCGCTCCGTCACGCCCGGCACAACTGAGCGGCCTGAACGCGCGTCCGGCGACACTCGCCACACCGGCCGGCACTGCGCAACCTTCGCTGCGGCGCAGACCCCTGCCCCCGCTGCCCCAGGTGCCCCAGGTGCCGCCAAGGCCTTCGCCTACCCGCACGCATGGCGACCGGGCCATCCCCGTGCCGGCCAATGCGCAGGAAGAAGCAGCACAACTGGCATTCGCGTTGCGCGAAAGTCGTATCGACGCCATGTTGGCGAGCCTGCCGTCGCAGTTGACGAACTCGGCGCGCATGCAGGCCGAGTTCGATTTCGACGCGTTGCCGCACGAACTCAAAGCCCCCTATCTGGCGATGGGCGAGGCAGGAAAGCTCAAGTTTCTCGAAGAGGTGATGACGACGCATTCGCACACCGGTCCGCTGCAAGCCGCGATCGCCGCGCATGGGATGGAAGTCGTCCCGAATGACGGACGTACGCCGAACGGCGTCAACAATTGCTTCATGCTGTCGGTGTTCGAGCATGTGGACGGGCTGGATCGCGCGCAGCACGGCATGCTGGCCGATCACTTCCGCGACATCCTTGTCTCGACGCCGGGATCGGGCGCCAGGCACGGCGAGCCACTGAGCGCGGGCGGCGCGGCCGCCCGACAGTTCGTCAACCTCATCAACAGCGATCCGTCGATCAAGACGAAGCTCAACGTCGAGGTATTGTCCATGGTCGGTGGTCATCTGATTCGCGATCGCATCGACTCGGGATCGCCTACGGCGAAAACCGTTCTGGTCATCGATCACGGCGGGCATTTCGAAGCGGTTCGCGACGTGGCGAACCATGCAACACCTGAAGACGCGCCGCCGCCCTATTCCGAAAGCGATTCGCATCCCATGGGCCCGACGCCATCCATGCCGCATCAAGCGCAGCCGCCATCGCATGACGCGCCGGAAGTCTCGACGATGGCAGGCATCCAGCGAACCCATATCGGACAGTTGCACCTGGAAGTCGCACATGCGCATCACAAAGCGCGAACGGTGCTGGGCGAGGCGCTGCGCAGCCTGACGAATATCACCTGATGCTGGACTGTGCCGCGCTCAACGCATGAACGGAGCGCGCCGGTCGCGGCTTGATCGCTATCGACGTCAGGCAACGGCCATCGACAGCGCAAACTGGCGCACGCTTTGGGGAATGCCAGCGAGTTCAGACGCCGCGATGCCAGCGCTATCCGGTTTGTCCTGCGGTAACGTGCTACTGCCGTGCGCAAGCCGCCCGCTCAATGGCATCGCGCTCGCTTTTCGGGAGCGCGCACGGCAAACGAGCCGGATGTCGGGAACGAGCTCGCCTGGAATGGGCACATCGTTGGCGAGGATGCTGCGCATGCCGGCGAGCACGCCGGCGGCGTCCACTTCTTCCTCTCTCGCGCGCACCATCAGCGTTTCGATGGCGGCAATTTCCGCGCGCGCCGACGCGAACGGTGCCACGCCGGAACGCCCGATGTAGTCGGCGAAACTGTCGCGCAGTGCGGCGAGCGAGTCCGAGTACCGACGAGTTCTGAGCACGCGGGCGAACATGCCGTTCTTTGCGAAAACGTCGACGACGACGGCATCGACGAAATGACTGTGATCGGCGATCAGTTGATCGAGCGTGCTGCGGCGCAGGTCCGGGATGGCGCGCTCGGCAACACGCGAGACGGAGGTCCGATACCTCGCACGTAGCGCGACATCGCGTCTGGCGAGGCCTTCGAGTTCTTTGCGCGACTTGTCCATCGCAGCGGCGAGCCGTTCGATGGCGTCGCGCATGTCCTGGCTTCCGGGGTGCTCCATTCCTGCTCCGACAACGCAAGGTGCAAGCCGCATCGGCAACATGCCGATAACGAACGGGATCACCTGTCGCGAACGATGCTACCCATCAAACAAGGATAAATCGTGGAGACATTGCGCAGAATCCGGTGAACTCGTATAGTGTCGGACGTGAGGACGACCTCACCTGTTGAAGATACATTCCGGGACGGCCCGGCTCTTTTTGGGAGCGCCGTCATGGCCTGGATCTATCTGATGTTTGCAGGTGTACTGGAAGTGCTTTGGGCGTACACGATGAAGCAGTCTGCCGGCTTCACGAAACCGCTACCCTCTCTTGTCACGTTCGTGACGATGGCCGCCAGCTTCGGTTTGCTGTCGGTTTCCATGAAATCCCTCCCGCTAGGCACGGCCTACACGATCTGGACCGGCATCGGTGCCGTCGGCGCATTCGTCGTGGGTATCGTAGTGCTTGGCGAACTCGTCAGTACGACGCGCCTCGCTGCGGCTGCGCTGATCGTCAGCGGCCTCGTGCTGATGAAACTCTCCTCGTAATTCGCAGTCCTTTTGATAGCGCTCTCCGACCGGCGAGGCGATTGCGTAAGGATGCGATGGCGAGATAGCGGGATAACCGCGACAACGCGATTGCCACGTAGCGCATGCACCGCCGGCCCGCTTTTCCTCTCATGTGGTCGCCCGATGGACGTCTCCGAATACTATCCCGTACTGCTGTTCCTCGTCGTCGCCCTGCTGATCGGCGCAGGCTTGCTGGTTGTCGCGAAACCCATACGTCCGAACCGCCCGGACGAAGCCAAGGGCTCACCTTACGAGTGCGGATTCAACGCGTTCGGTAATGCGCGCAAGCAGTTTGATGTGCGTTTTTATCGCGTGGCGATATTCTTCATCATTTTCGACATCGAACTGGCGTTCACCATCCCCTGGGCCGTATCGCTGCGCGAAGCGGGCATGGTCAGCCTCGCCGCCATGATCGCGTTTCTCGGCGTGCTGGTTCTCGGCTTCGCTTACGAGTGGAAGAAGAAAGCGTTCGAGTGGGAGTGAATCGTCGCGTACGGCCTTGCGACGACCGTCATGCGACGCTGGCGAATATGGCCTCGAGATCCGCTTCCTCCGACGCCGTGCCCAGATCCAGCGAATGCTCGATGTGGTCCAGATGTTCGAGCATGATTTCCGCAGCCTTCTCGCCGTCTTTATCGGCAAGCGCGCGAACGATTCGTTCATGCTCGTCCGCGCGGCAACTTTCGACGATCGGTGCGTTGTAGACGAGGATCACGAGGCAGGTCAGCGTCGACAGCTCGCGAAGACTCCGGGTAAAGGACGAATTCCCCGCCAGCGTCGCCGCCAGGTTGTGGAACTCGCCGGACAGACGGATAACCGCGCGTTTGTCGTCCCGCTGCCGTGCGTCCATCTCTTTGTCCAGATGCGCATGCAGCGCGGCCAGCTTGTCGGCATCCATCCCGGCCGCCAGGCGGCGCATGACAGCCGGTTCGATCGTGCGGCGCGCTTCGAACACGTCGCGCGCCTGTTCGACGGAAGGCTTTGCCACGAACCAACCCTTCTTCGGATACACCTCGACGATCTGCTCATAGGCCAGCTTGCTCAGCGCCTCCCGGACACGCGCCCGGCTGGCGTTGAAAATCGCGGCCATCCGCTCCTCGGCCAGTTTGGTGCCGGGCGTCAACCGATGCTCCAGCAACGCGAGGTAGATCCGCTCATAGATTTCCTCGCTGGTGCTTTCGGGGACGGTTGATTTCGGTGTCTTGTCGCGCGACTGTTGAGAGGCTTTAGGCATGTTGTCAGGAATCCGGCCCCGACGCGGGCGGCGCGCAGGGCAAACGATCTAGCTTTTGTCCGATACGTAAGGATGCCGCTCAATCCAATGTCGGGCAATATCGACCCGGCGCATGAACCATACGCCTTCGTGCTTTAACACGTGATCGAGAAACCTCTCGAGCCCGACCGCCCGGGAAGGATGCCCGATCAACCGCAGGTGAAGCCCGACGGACATCATCTTGGGCGACGTCTGCCCTTCCTTATACAGCATGTCGAACGCATCGCGCATGAACTCGAACCACTGCTGCGAGGTGCCCGTCTGCGCCGCATACTGCCCGTCATTTGTCGTCAGCGAATAGGGAATGACGAGGTGGGGTGCATCGTCAACCGTCGTCCAGAACGGCAGTTCGTCGCCGTAATAATCCGAGTCGTAAAGGAAGCCGCCGTGCTCGGCCAGCAAACGCCGGGTGTTCTCCGACGGTGCGTAGCGACAATACCAGCCCTGCGGCGTCTGTCCGGTCGTTCGCCGCAGCGACTCGACTGCCATCTGGATATGCTCACGCTCCTCGTCGACCGTCAGCGCGTAGTGCTTGATCCAACGCCAACCGTGGCTACAGACATCGAAACCCGATTCCCGAATCGCGGCGGCGGCGGCCGGATTTCTCTCCAGCGCCAACGCGCATCCAAAAATCGTGGCAGGCAATCCCCGGTCCTGAATTATACGCATCAGCCGCCAGAAGCCGACCCGGCTGCCGTACTCGAACAGGCCCTCGGCAGCCAGATCCCGGCCGGCGACACCCGAATTCAATCCGTGCGATTCGGTAAACCATGTCTCCGACTGCGCCTCGCCCAACTGGACGGACGGCTCCGACCCCTCTTCATAGTTCATGACCAGATTGATGGCAATTCGCGCGCCGTTGGGCCAATGCGGATGCGGCGGCGTCCGGCCGTACCCCTGATAGTCCCGCTCCGGTGTGAACAATGTTTTCGCATGCATTCGCTGGCTCTCCCTCACAGCATCACGTCGCCACCGTTCGGCGACAACGTTTGTCCGATGAAATACGCGCCGCCCGTCTCCGAGGCGAGCAACAGCGCGGTGGGTGCGATTTCGTCAACGTGCCCGAATCGGCGCGCCGGTAACTGGGCGAACTTCATCGCCCGCCATTCGTCGGTGAAGCCCGCAAGCATCGCCGTCTCGACCGGCCCGGGTGCGATGGCATTCACGGTCACACCGAACGGCGCGCCCTCGTATGACAAGGCGCGCGTAAAACCCACCAGCCCCGCTTTCGACGCGCAATAGTGCGCTGAGTCCACCGTCCCCTTGTAAGCCAGCTGAGACGCAATGTTGATGATTCGCCCGTACTTGCGCGCTTTCATGCCGTCGAAGAACTGCCGCGTGACAAGAAACGCCCCGCGCAGATTCACGGCCATCATCTGGTCCCATTGCGCAATCGTCATCTCGCCGAACGGGACTTCGCCGCAGATACCGGCGCCGTTGACCAGAATATCGATGGCGTTCAGGTGTCGCCGCGCTTCGTCGCCAAGTCGCGCCACCGAATGCTCGTCTGTCACGTCGCACTCGACGAACGCGACATTTGCGCCGCGCTGCGCGAGTGCGTCGGCATACTGCGCCGTGCCCGCCTCATCCCGAAAATGGGAGATGAGCACCTTCGCGCCATGCGCTACGAAAATTTCGACGATGGAACGCCCGATACCGGTGTTACCGCCGGTGACGACGGCCGTTCGACCTTCAAGCGAGAAAGATTCCATTTCGTTCGTCTCCCTGAGTCATTGATGCTCGCCAAGCACGGCCAGATGCGGCGTGCCTCGCTCCACGCACTCGATCGGCAGCTCGGCCTGCAAAAGCTTCTTCGTGTATGCCTGAACCGGGCTCGCGAAAATCGCCTCCGTCTCGCCCGTCTCGACGATCCGCCCCTGCTGCATGACCGCCACGTAATGCGCCAGCGAGCGGACCGAATTCAGGTCGTGCGTGATGAACAGCGCCGACAGCCCCATCTCGGCCTGCAGGTTGCGCACGAGGTCGATAATCTGCGCCCGCACGCGAATGTCGAGCGCCGTGGTGCATTCGTCGAACACGATGAAATCGGGATTCGCCGCGAGCGCGCGGGCGATCCCCACGCGCTTCTGTTCACCGGCGGTCAGCTCGTGCGGGTAGCACGCGGTCTTGCGCGTGGCCACACCGACGAGTTGCAGCAGTTCGAGAATCCGCTTCTTCCGGTCGGCCTGCGTCATACGCGGCAGGAGGCCAAACGGCTCCGCGACGAGATCCTCCGTCCGCCATCGGGGATTGAGCGACACATACGGTTCCTGAAACACCATCTGCATACGCCGCCGGATGCCGCGAAACTCGGCGTCGCTCATCTCCCGTGTGCTCTGTCCATCGAACCGGATCGTGCCGGCGTCCGATGCAAGCAATCGCAACAGGCATTGACCGGTCGTCGTCTTGCCGGAGCCGCTCTCTCCGACCAACGCGAGCGTCTCGCCTTTGGCGATCTTGAAGGAGACGTTATCGATCGCCTTCACCACGGCGTGCGAGCGATCCGATTTGAACGTCTTCACCAGATTCTCGACTTCAAGCAACGGCGGCTTCTCGACGACACGCATGCGAGGCGCATCGTCGAGTCGTAGCGTGGATGGCCGGACCCTGGCGGCGTCGAGAAGCTCACGACTGTATTCACGTGTCGGCGCCTTGACGAAGTCGGTCACTTCGGAAAACTCGATGAGCTTGCCCGACTTCATGATGGCGACGCGGTCGCAGTAATTGGCGACGATGCCCAGATCATGCGTAATCAGCAGCACCCCCAACCCCAGGTCCTTGCCCTTTTGCGCCATCAGATCCAGCACCTGCAACTGGATGGTGGCGTCCAGACCCAATGTGGCGTCGTCGGCCAGCAGAATCTTGGGTTGCGCGATCAACGCCATGGCGATCACGACGCGCTGCGCCATCCCGCCGGACATCTCGTGCGGATAGGCATGGGCGCGCGCCTCCGGGTTCACGATGCCCACCTGACGGAACAACTCGATCGCTTCGAGCCAGGCTTGTTTCTTGCCGATTTTCTTATGGTCCCGAAGCACACGGACGACCTGCGCCCCGACCGTCTCCACGGGGTCGAGAAGCATCTTCGCATTCGTACCGATCAGCGCCACGTCGCCACCGCGATAGCCCCGACGCTCCTGTGCGCTCAGGGCGAAAATGTCGCGCCCCTCCACTTTGATCGCGCCGCGATCCACACGGCCGCCTTCCGGCAGCATGTCGATGATGGCGCGCGCCAGAATCGACTTCCCGGCCCCCGTCTCGCCGACGATGCCGACGATTTCGCCACGTCGCAGTGAAAAGCTCACGTCGTCAAGCACCTTGGCGTCACCTTCGCCATCGAAGCTGACGGTGAGTCCGCTCACTTCCAACAACATGGAATCTTCGGAAGTCTTCACTTTTCACCCCGCGACGCGGATTCGGAGTAGCGCTTGAGCGCGTCGCCGAGTACCGCAAATGTCAGTACGGAAAACACAATCGCCAGCCCGGGAAAGAGCGCCGCCCACCAGACGCCGAGAATCATCTGCTGCGCGCCGTTCGCGACCATCAGCCCCCACTCCGGCGTAGGCATACGTACGCCGGCCCCCACGAACGAAAGTCCCGCCGTGAGCAAGATGGCCATACCGATGCTGATCGAGATCTGCACGATGGCCGGCGTAATGGCGTTGGGCAGAATGTGGCGGAACATGATCGTGCGGTCCGTCGCACCGCTACAGCGTGCCGCACTGATGAACGGCCGGTCGCGCAGCGACAGCACCTCCGCCCGGATCAACCGGGCGAACATCGGCACGAACAGCACGGCGAGCACGATGGCGACGTTCCAGATTTCCTGTCCCATGACCGATACCAGCGCCATGCCCAGCACGAATACCGGGAACGACTGGATGAAGTCGAAAACGCGCATCACAAGCGTGCTGACAGCATTGCGGTAAAACCCGATGAACAACCCGATCGGCACGCCTACGATGAAAGCGCCCGCCACGGCCGTCACGCTGATCAGGAGGTTGATCCGGGTGGCGTAGATCACCCGGGAGAAAATATCCATGCCCGAGACGTCCGTGCCGAACCAGTGCGCCCACGACGGCGCCTTGAGCACGTTGAGCGGATCGGCGTCGACCGGCGAATACGGCGCGAGCAGCGGCGCAAACACGATCATCACCACTTGCAGGCACAACAGCGCGACGCCCACACTTAACCCGGCGCTGATGCGGCCATTCGATAACGATTTGATCGCTTTCATATTTCGATCCTCGGATCCGCCAGGCCGTAGAACACGTCCACCGCCGTATAAACAAGAAGAATGAAACCGGCGGCGACCAGCACGAATCCCTGCAAGGCCGGATAGTCGCTGTTGGTCACCGCCTGCACGGCGTACTGCCCCAGCCCGCCCCAGGCGAAGATCGTCTCCACCAGCACGGCCGCGCCCAACAGGAAACTGAAGAGGAACCCGACCATGGTGATGATCGGCGGCAGGCTGTTGCGCAACGCGCTCAGGACAATGCGCCGCTCAGAGAGGCCAGATGCCCGGGCATGCCGAATGAACTCGCTCTTGTAGATGTCTGCGAACACCGACTGGCTCAGCTTCATCAGCCCGCCGGCATTCACGATGCTTAGTGTGAGCACCGGCAGGAACAGGTGCGACACCGATGAACGGAACGCCTCCCAGTCGCCGGTCAGCAGGCTATCGATGGTGTAGAAGCCGGTGATCATCGGCGGCGGCGTGAGAAACGTGTCAATGCGACCGAACGGGGCCGGCGCAATGCCCGCCAGATGGAAAAGCGCATAGATCAGCAGCAGCCCGACCCAGAAATCGGGAATCGCACCGGCCGCCATTCCGTACACCTTGCCCAGACGATCGATCGCCCCGCCTTTGCGCACCACTGAGACAACGGCCAGCCCGACACCGATGACGATGGTCAGCAACATCGAATAGACGATGAGTTCCATCGTCGCAGGCACGCGTTGCAGCAAGTCGACCGTTACCGGGTTCGACGTGAACATCGAGGTGCCGAGATCGCCGTGCGTGAGGGCCGACAGATACGCGCCGAACTGCGACCAGATCGAGGCATTGAGGTGCAGCTTCTCCCGAAGCGCCTCAATGGCTTCGGGCGTTGCCATGTTGCCCAGCATCAGCAACGCGGGGTCCCCCGGGAGCAGACGCACCAGCAAGAATGTGGCGAACATCACGCCGAACATCTGAGGAATCAGCGTACCCAGCCGAGCCAATATGATCCGTAACGATCTCGGCAGGGTGCGCCATAAAGAGATGAGTGCCATGAGAACCTCTGCTACGTCGACTGCGACTCGGGGCCCCCCGCCCCAAGCCGCTTAGTTTTTGGAAAAGTCGTACCAGGTGTTGCCGTTCGTGGTGTTCCAGCTATAGCCCTTGATGTTGCTGCGCGTGGCGAGCTGGTAGCCCGGGTTGATCAGGAAAATCCACGGCGCCTGCTGCATCACGAGTTGCTGGACGCGCTCCATCTGGGTGCGGCGCTTCTGCTCGTCGGTCGACGACAGGCTGTCGTTGATCAACCGGTCGACTTCGCTGTTCTTGTAATGCGAGTAGTTGATCAGCGAGGCGCTGTTGAGCCAGAGGTTCGCGACGTAGCCCGCATCGGGCACGATCGCCATGTCGCGGAAGAAGTACATCGGCATCGTGCCCTTCGAATAGCGCTCGACCAATGTCGACGCCGGCAGCTTCTGAAGCTCGACATCCACGCCGATCTTCGAGAGCGACGTCTTGAGAATGATGGCGAGTTCCTCGGCCGTCTGGTCACCGGTCGGGTAGCCCAGTTGCGTCTTGAAGCCCTTCTCGAACCCGGCCTCCTTGAGCAGCGCCTTCGCCTTGTCGAGGTTGTACGAATAGTCGAAGAACTTGTCCGTGAAGGCCGGATAGATCTCGGAGATCGGGCTCTTCGTCGGACGCGCCGTGCCGTAGAACACTGCCTTGAGGATCTCGTCGCGCGGCACCGCATAGTTCAGCGCCTGACGCACCTTTTCGTTGTTGAACGGCGGCGTGTTGTTGTTCATCTCCACGCGCTGGACATAGTTGCCGAAGACCTTCCACACCTTCACGTTCGGAAAACTCGACAACGTGTTCAATTCGCGGGCGGGCAACCACTCGGCAACGTCCACGGCGCCGGCCTGAAGTGCCGCCAGGCGGTTCGACGACGTCGGCATTTCGCGGAAAATCACGCGGGTGATCTTCGGTACGCCCCGGTAGTAGTTCTTGTTCGCCTCATAGACGACTTCCTGCCCCGGCGCATACTTCGTCACCTGATAGGGCGCATACGATGCCGAGTGGCCGGACAGCCACCGTGACGCCCAGGGATCGTCGCTGGTCGCGTGTTTTTTGGCTTCGGTGGCGTCGATGATGCCCAGATCGTTATTCACCCAGATACGCTCGATCAGCGGCGAGGGCTTGGGCAACGTCACCTTCACCGTGCGGTCGTCGATCTTCTGAAACGCGGTCTTGAAGTCCTGAATCTTCAGCACCTGCGTCATGTACCAGTGAAAGTTCGCCTTGAGGTTCCAGCCCCGCTCGAACGTCCACATCAGGTCGTCGGCGGTGAGCGTGTTGCCGACCGGACTTTTCACGCCCTGGCGCAGGTGGAATGTGATGGAAGTCTTGTCCGGCGACGTTTGCCATGATTCGGCAAGCGCCCCGGTGAGCTTGTCGAAGTTTTCGACGCTCACGCCCCCCTCGCCTGCCTTCGGTGCGTAGGTCAGCAACCGCTCATAGATATTGCGTCGCGCTTCGTGGCTCGCTTCAGTCGGCGGATACTCCTGATCGAGCGATTCGGGTGTGCGCGGACCCGCGACCAGCAGCACCGAACTATTGTTCTGGGCAAATGCCGGGCTCACCCCGCAAACCGCCATGACAGAGGCCACGGCCGTCATCGCAATCAGCGCCGCCCGCGCGCCGAATCCCGTTCTTAGCATGCGCTCGCGCGCTACCACTTCGTCACAGATGTCCATCGCTTCTCTCCATGCTTAGCCAGTTTTCAACAAGTCCTACGAATCACGTTCGCCCGCGTGTCGGGTGATTTCCGCGCGGCGCCTTATTGCCGGATAGAGGGCAACCCACGCCTCAGGAACTGCCCCCTGCCGGCAGTTGCGCTGAACGTCGCACCGTCCCAGACCACCTCCCCGCGCGAAAGCGTCATGCCGGGCCATGCCCTCAGCCGTCTGCCTTCATAGGGCGTGTAGTCGACCGCGTGATGCAGCATGTCGTTGGTCAGCACGCGCTCCGCTTCGTCCCAGATGACCAGATCGGCATCGGCGCCGATGGCGATCGTTCCCTTTTTCGGATGCAGGCCATAGAGCTTGGCCGGGTTGGTCGACGTCAGTTCGACGAATCGGTTCAGCGAGATCCGGCCGGCGAGCACGCCTTCGGTATAGAGCAGCGGCATACGGGTCTCGAGGCCCGGAATGCCGTTCGGAATGTAGGGAAACGCCGGCTGCTCTCCGTTCGGCTGTTTGCCGTGCGGGTCGTCGAAGGAAAAAGGGGCGTGATCGGAAGAAAGGATCGTGAAAGTGCCGTCAGCCAGTCCGCGCCAGATGACCTTCTGATTCGCCGGGTCTCTCGGCGGCGGGCTGCACACACATTTCGCGCCGTGATAGTCATCGTCGATGCCGAGGTCCTCGGCACACAGGAAGAGATATTGCGGGCAGGTCTCGGCAAAAATGTTGATGCCGCGATTTCGTGCCCATTGGATCTGCTCAACGGCCTCGCGCCCGGAGACGTGAACGATCACGATAGGCACATCGACCAGCTCGGCAAAGCTGATGGCACGATGCGTCGCCTCCCGCTCGACCAGCATGGGACGTGACGTCGCGTGATAGCGCGGCGCGGTCAATCCGGCGTTCAGCAGACTCTCGGTGAGCCACTCGATGCAGTCGGCGTTCTCGGCATGCACCAGCGTCATGGCGCCATGCTTGCGTGCAGCCGCCATGACCTCCAGCATCTGCCGGTCGTTGAGACGAAGGTCGTCATACGTCATGTAAATCTTGAAAGACGTATAGCCCTCGGCGATCAACTGCGGCAACTCGCGGTTGACGACATCGGGCGCGGGGTCCGTCACGATCAGATGAAAACCGTAGTCAATCGACGCCCGCCCTTCCGCCCGACGGTGATATTCGTTGACGGCGCTGCGCAACGACTCTCCCTTCTGCTGGGCGGCGAAAGGAATGATCGTCGTCGTTCCACCGCACGCGGCGGAGCGCGTGCCGCTCAGGAAGTCGTCGGCCATTCGGACGGGCGGCGGGATCACCTGATCGAGATGGCAGTGCCCGTCGACGCCGCACGGCGTCACCACCCGCCCTCTGGCGTCGATCTCGCTTTCCCCCCTGGGTAACCCAATGCCCAGTTGCGTAATGACGCCCCCTTTGACGCCAATGTCCGCGTGGAAAGTGTCGCTCGCCGTTGCAATCCTGGCGTTGCGCACGACCAGGTCAAAAGAAGCACTCATTCTTGCCATCCTTGAAAGCCGCCGAATGTTCAGCACGAATCTATCGCGCCAAAATTATGTCAACAAGACTTGCTCACATTTTTAGAAACAAAACTAGTCGACAACAATGTACACAACAACTTCATACTGAAATCAGCGACTTAACACCACAATAGGGGCAAACCCCCGACATCCTTCGGAACCTGTCGAGTGCTTGAAAAGATGGGAATGTCAGTGCTCCCGATTGCCTGCTGGCATGAAAAAAGGCCATCGCCCTTTCCGGGGACGACGGCCTGTCGGTCTTGAAAGCCGGATCGAATCCGGCGCGCGGGCGGCGGGGGAACGCTTAGTCCAGTCCGCCCTGGCAGATGTATTTGATCGACAGATAGTCGTCGAGCCCGTACCTCGATCCTTCCCGGCCATATCCCGAGGCTTTCACACCTCCGAACGGCGCCGCCTCGCTCGCCACCGATCCTTCGTTCAGACCGATAACGCCAACTTCCAGCGCACCGCAGACACGTTCTGCGCGCCGGTGATCTCGCGTGTAAACGTAAGCGGCGAGGCCATACGGCGTGTCGTTGGCCAGTCGAATCACCTCGTCTTCCGACGTGAAGCGATACAACGGAGCGACCGGCCCGAAGGTCTCCTCGCTGGTGACCAGCATGTCGCTCGTTGCGTTGGCGATGACCGTTGGCGCGTAGTAGTTCGGCCCTTTCTCGGCGAGACGCCGGCCGCCGACGAGTACCGTCGCCCCCTTCACGAGCGCGTCGCGCACGTGTCGCTCGATCTTGTCGACAGCTTTAGCGTTGATCATCGGACCGATTTGCGCGCCGGGATCGGTCGCCGGCGCAACATGGAGTTCGCCGACATGCGCCGCGAGTGTCCTCGCGAAGGCGTCGAACACGCCGGACTGCACATAGATCCGGTTGGGACAGACGCACGTTTGACCGCCGTTACGGAACTTGGCCGCTAGCAGGCCCGCCACCGCAGCTTCGACATCGGCATCGTCGAAGACAATGAACGGCGCATTGCCGCCCAGTTCCAGCGAGAGTTTCTTGAGCGTTTGCGCCGACTCGCGCGCCAGATGCTTGCCGACGGCAGTCGACCCCGTGAAGGTCACCTTGCGAACCCGCTCGTCGGCGAGCCAGTCACCGACCACCTCGATCCCCTGCTCGCGCGATGCACTGAGCAGGTTCAGCACCCCGGCCGGCACGCCCGCGTCGTGCGCCAGCCCCACCAGCGCCAGCGCTGTGAGCGGCGTATCCTCGGCGGGCTTTGCCACCACCGTGCAACCAACGGCCAGGGCCGGTGCGATCTTGCGCGTGATCATCGCCATCGGAAAATTCCACGGCGTGATGGCCGCGACGATGCCGATCGGCTCCTTCACGGCACGCATCTGTTTGCCGCGTTGCTGCTGCGGGATCAAATCGCCATAGAGGCGCGTTCCCTCCTCTGCGAACCAGGCGACGTACGACGCGCCATACGCGACCTCATTTCGCGCTTCCGGCAACGGCTTGCCCTGCTCCGCAGACATCAGTGCCGCGAGGTCTTCCGCGTTATCGAGAATCGACGCGTGCCAGCGTCGCAGGATCTCGGCGCGTTCGCGCGGCAAGCGTGCACGCCAGTCGCTCGCGGCCTTCGCCGCCGCATCGGTTGCCGCACGAGCGTCGGCCGGACCGCTGTTCGCGACGTGCGCGATAACGGCGCCGGTCGCCGGATTCACGACCGGAAAACACGCATGGTTCACGGCGTCAGTCCATTCGCCGCCGATCAAATTCTGCCGCCGCAGAAGCGCTTCACGCTTGAGTTTCAGTTCCATACGAAATGCCTTCGAAAGAGTCGTTTGCGAGTGAGGAAAGCGGGTTGAGCGCGGCGTGTCTGCCGGTTGTCTTCGCGTGGCGAAGCCTTGCCGGGTCGATGCGCAGGCATCGCCTCACGCGCCCAAGTGCCGAACGATTATGTCAGCGGGTCTTCACGCAATGACGGGGGCATTACCGTGTTCTGTGCGCGTCGATTCCGGGGTTTGTCACCTCGGGCGGCAGCCCCTTGCCATGGGCATTTCGAGACCGCTGCATCGCCACGCCCATCTCGTCGCCCCCGATCTTCGGAACAAGGCTTTTACGTGTTATGAACGCGCCGAAACACGCTTTTTGTGTGGCTCATACAGGTGCAATCTCCTCCTGGAGCGCCGCGGCCGTTTTCCCCCGATGTCGCGCCGTCGCTTACGCCTTCGCACAAGCAGAAATGAGTCCGGCACCAGCCGGTTAGGAGACACGATGTTCAAATGGTTGAAGGATTTAACACCGCGAGAGATGACCACCCTGCGCGCCTGTTTCGCGGGATGGACGCTCGACGCCCTCGATGTACAGATATTCAGTTTCGTCATCCCCACGCTGATCACTGCGTGGGGCATCGGCAAGCAGCAAGTGGGCATTCTCGGCACGGTGGCACTCGTGACCTCGGCCGTCGGTGGATGGCTGGCCGGCGTGCTCGCCGACCGCTTCGGCCGCGTTCGCGTATTGCAGATCACCATCATCTGGTATGCCGTTTTCACCTGTCTGTGCGGCTTTGCTCAGAACTTCGAGCAGTTTCTGGTGTTCCGTGCGCTGCAGGGCATCGGTTTCGGCGGGGAATGGGCCGCCGGCTCCGTGCTGATCGCCGAGGTGATCCGGGACAAGTACCGCAGCCGCGCGGGTGGATTCGTGCAAAGCGGATGGGCCGTGGGCTGGGGAACCGCCGCTTTGCTCTACACCGGATTGTTCTCGCTGCTGCCCGAAGACACCGCCTGGCGCTGGCTGTTCTGGATCGGCATCTCGCCTGCGGCGCTGGTGTTCTTCCTGCGTCGCCATGTCGAGGAGCCCGAGATTTTTGCCCGCAACAAGGCCAAGGCACTCGCCGGCAATGCCGGCGGCTCACCGCTCGACGTCTTCCGTGGCAAGCTCCTCTGGACAACCATCAAGCTCGCGATCTTCACGACGGGCTGCCAGGGCGCCACTTACATCTATCAAGTCTGGCTGCCCACGTTCCTGCGCACCGAGCGCGGCCTGTCCGTCGTCGGCACCGGCGGGTTCACCGTCGCACTGATCGCCGGTTCATTCATCGGCTTCGTGGTCGGTGCTCACCTGGGCGATGCCATCGGTCGTCGCAAGACATTCTTCATCAGCAACATCGGGGCCGCATTGATGCTGGTCGTGTACATCGTGCTGCCGATCAGCAATAGCGTGATGTTGCCAAGCGGTGTGCTGCTGGGCATGTTCACGTACATGGTGTTCGCGCCGCTCGGGCCGTACCTCAGCGAAATCTACCCGACGGCGATTCGCGGCTCCGGACAAGGTTTTTGCTACAACGCGGGCCGTGGCATGGGCGCCGTGTTTCCCCTGCTGATCGGCTTCTTCGCCTCGCAGATGCCGCTGAGCAAAGCGATTGCGATCACTGGTTTCGCTGCCTACGGGTTGATGTTCCTGGCCTTGTGCCTGCTGCCCGAAACGAAGGGACGCGGGTTGCAGGATTCGGTACACGCCCCCGATGACGCTACATCCCACGACGTCACGGGCAGCGTGCCTGCGAACCCTCGCTGACATCGATGACGACATCGCCGCAGCGATAACCACGGAAAACCGGCTCGCCCGATGGACACCCTCACGGTCCCTCGGGCGATGCGTTTTCGAGTCGGGCATGTTCGACGTGTCCCGATGCCACAGCTCACTCCCCCGAAGTCATACGCCTTATGTCGATTGCCTGTTTGCCAGCCTCGCCTCACGTCCGTTCCCCTGAAATCCCGGCACCGCGCGGCGCGTGCGATTGCCATCTTCACATCCTGGGCGACGCCACGATCTACCCGTTCTCGACGCCCCGCGACTACACGCCACCTCGCGCGTCTCTGGGCGACTGGCAGCGCATGGCCGCCACGCTGGGGCTGGAACGCATGGTCATCGTCCAGCCCAGCGTGTACGGCACGGACAACCGATGCACGCTCGACGCGCTGAGCGCCGCCGGTCCGGCGCGGGCGCGCGCGGTCGTAGTCCTCGACGGTGACGTCACGCCCGCCGAATTGCGCCGGCTTCATGATCTGGGCGTTCGCGGCGTGCGCTTCAATCTGGTCAATGCCGGTGGATTGACGCCGGACGTCATCGAGGTCATGGCGAACCGCATTGCGCCACTGGGCTGGCATCTTCAGTTTTATGTCGACGGTCCGCAACTGCCCGCGCTGAGCCCACTGATCGAACGACTGCCGACGCCCGCCGTGATCGACCACATGGGACAGATTCGTGCGAATTCGCCGACGTACGAACAGGAGGTCGCCGCGCTACTGCGGCTGCTTGCCAACGGCAAGACATGGGTCAAGTTATGTGGGTATCGGGCGTCGACGCGCGCCTATCCGCATGCGGACGTGGCACCGCTTGCACGGGCCATCGTCGCTGCCGCGCCGCATCGCTGCGTCTGGGGGACCGACTGGCCGCACACCGGGCTCCTGAGCGGCATGCCTGACGACGGCGCACTGCTCGACTTGCTGACGTCGTGGACGCCCAGCCTTGAAGTCAGAGATCGGATCCTTGTCGACAATGCGGCCGAGCTTTACGGATTCGCCAACGACCTGACGACCCGCCAAGACGGCTAAAGCCCCTGATGCAGCTAAGGCGGCTGGCGACCGATCAGGACCGCGCAGGGGGACGCCGTGCGCCCTTCTTCGAGCCCGTTTGGCCGATACCGGCGATGCTCACGAACGCCTCCACCAGCTCCGAGCGCACCGATGTGCGCAACCACGCCATGCCGACGCGTCGTGTCGGACAAGGCGCCGGCAAGGGCCATCGACGCAGTTGCGAATCCGGGGGGCCTATGAAAGCCCAATCGGGCAGCACGGAAACACCGAACCCTTCCGCAACGAGTTTGGCGATGTGCTCGATGCCGTCCAGCTCGAACTGGACATTGGGTCTCACACCTTTCGCTCGCAGATACTCATCCGCCATTTTCCCCGCGACGACACGGCGGTCATAGCGGATGAACGGCTCCTCCGACGCGGTCCGCAATGGGTCCTTCACGTCGAGATGGGCCTGCGTGAGCAGAATCAGCGGCTCCTCTCTCAACAGATGCCAGGCACAGGTTTTCGGCAGCTCGAACGTCGGGTGAACGATGATCGCGGCGTCGAGTTCCCCCGACGTCACGCGTTCGAGCAAAGTGGCGGACGTACCGGGCTCGATGTAGATCGGAATCGCAGGATGTGCCTGCTTCCAGCGGCGCAGGAACGGCGGCAGCAGTCCCATCAACGCCGTAGGCGTGGCGCCCAGACGCAGCGGTCCGGCGGGGAGCCCCGTGTCCGATGCAGCGGATCGCAGGTCGCGAACGTCCCGGAGCAAGTCCTTGGTGCGATCGAGAATGCGCGCGCCGACGACGGTCGGTTTGACGGTGCGGCCCGCACGCGTGAGCAACTTGGCGCCGATGTCGTCTTCGAGCGCACGAATCTGCTGCGCCACCGTCGTCGGTGCGAGATCGAGCCGACGCGCCGCTTCCGCAATGGAACCGGACTCGACGACGGCGACGAATATCTGAAGGAAGCGAGTGTCCATCGACGTATTTTACGTGCTCTGAACATACGAGACACCGCTTTTTTAGCGGTTCAGCCGCGGGCACACTGTCTTCGTACTTCATTACCCAACCGTCATCGAAGGAGACATGCCGTGCCCATCATCCAATCCATCGAAGTCTGCGCCGCCTGCGTGCCGCTGGACAAAGTGACTTCGTTTTCCAGCCGCACCGTCAGCGAGCGTCACTACGGGCTGGTCAAAATTCGCACCGCAGACGGTATCGAAGGGATCGGCTTCTGCTACGTCGGCAGCGCCGCCGGTGAACTGTTCCGTGTCGCGGTCGAACAGTTGCTCGCGCCGGTGATTCTGGGCCGTGACTCGCTCGCCGTCGAAGGTCTCTGGAAAGACATGTATCAGGAGTCGCTGCTGCAAGGACGCATGGGCACCGTGATGCGTGCATTGAGCGCGATCGACATCGCACTTTGGGACATCAACGCAAGGAGTGCCGGGCTGCCGCTGCACAAGTACCTGGGCGCTGTCGACATGGACACGGTGCCGGCTTATGCCAGCGGTGGTTACTACGTCGAAGGCAAGACCGCCGAAATGCTGGGCGAAGAGATGGCCAGCTACGCGGCGATGGGCTTCAAGGCCGTGAAGATGAAAACCGGGCGGTGGTCGCCGCAGGGCGAGGAGTCGCGTGTGCGCGCGGCACGCGAAGCGATCGGCCCGAACGTGGAGTTGATGCTCGACTGCAACAACGGCTGGATCGACACCGTTCAGGCAATGCAGTACCTCAGCCGCATCGAAGCATACAGCCCGTACTTCATCGAGGAACCGTTCAGCCCCGACGACATCGAGAGCCACGCGCGGCTAGCCAAGCTCACGCGCATTCCTGTCGCCACGGCGGAAATCGGATACGGCCGGTGGTACCACAAGCAATTGCTCGATATGGGCGGGGCTGCGATTCTGCAAACCGATGCGGCGGTCTGCGGCGGCATCACGGAATGGAAGCGCATCGCCGCCATGTCGGCGGGCTACGGCATTCAGGTCTGCCCGCACTGGTTCCACGACGTTCACGCGCCACTGGTTGCGGCCACACCGAACGCCCGTTACGTGGAGTTCTTCTGGGACGACCAGGTGCTCAACTTCCGTCAACTCATCGATCGTCAGCTCGACCACAAGGAAGGTCGCGTCGTGCTGCATCAGACACCGGGGCTCGGGTTCTCGTTCGACGAGCAACAGGTCGCGAAGTTTGGTCGCTGGACGAAAGTTTCGCGATAACCGGGTGACACGGCAACGCCAAACCCTTGTCGCGTTGCACGTCTTCGCCGCGCGCTCGATCATCGCCCCCAACCAAGTCCCGGGGGCGATGATTGCGACACCTCTCACTGCATCGTCAGTTTGCTGAAGCCCGGATCGATCATTCGCGCATTGGCGAACCGATGCAGCGAGGCGAGGATGCGCGCCTTGTCGAGGCCGTCAGTGATGAACACCAGGCGGGAGGTCGATACCTTGCCTTCGTCTTGTGGTCCCGCTGGCAAATGTCCCGGCGGGTAGACACGATGACGCACGCCCTGCACGACCAGTTGCCCCGGCGCGGAGCGTACCGACAGGACCGACTTGAAGCGCAGGATGCGATCTCCATGCCGGTTGAGCAACGCCGTCAGCCAGACGGAGAACGTGGCCCAGTCGAGTGAGTCGTCGAGCGCCGTCGAGAAGCTTTGTATCGAACTCGTGTGGGCGTGCGTGCCGGACTGGCGTGCCACCGCCGTGTCGTTGATGGCGGTGGCTTCGCCCGGCGCGAAGAGTGCATCGGGCACTTCGCTCGTCATGATGGCGCACGCGGGATTGACGGCACGAACGGCGTCCACGAGCGTGCCCAGTCGACTCTCGTCGAGCAAATCGGTCTTGGTCAGCGCCACCCGGTCTGCGGTCGCCAGTTGTGCGGCGGCTTCGGGAAACCGGCCGAGCGATTCAATCCCCTCTAGCGCATCGAACGTCGTGATGCAGGCGCCGACGCGCAAATACTCTTCGAGATTCTCGTCCGACAGTACCGTGCCGAGAATCGGACCGGGGTCGGCCAGACCGCTGGTCTCGATGATGATGCGCTCAAGCTCGGGCAACTCGCCGCGTGCTCGACGCGTAAGCACGTCGAGCAGCGTTTCGCGCAGATCGTCGAGTACGGTGCAGCACAGGCAGCCGTCGGCAATGGTGGCGATCTCGGAGTTGAGATGCAGCGTCAGACGGTCGTCGATCGATTCGCGCCCGAACTCGTTGATGATGACCAGCGTCGACGCCGGTGGACGCCCCGCCAGAAAACGCTTGAGCAACGTGGTTTTGCCACTGCCGAGAAAGCCCGTGACGATATTCAGTTCGAGGCGCGGTACGAGTCTGACCATGATGATGGAGCGATGACGAACTCGCCCTCCAGAGGATCGATGAAAGTGTCGCCCAGTTGCTCGGCAACCCGCCAGAGCGTGGACAGATCGGAGGCCAACTGACGTCGGCCGCTGGCGTCTTCCACGGCGTAAGACTCACCGTCCCAATCCTCGGCCTTCAGGCCATAGGGACGCAGGATCCGGTTGATAAGACGCAGACGGCGCGCTCGCTCCGCCCGGTTCTCGAGAATGCCGGCGGCCACCGAATGCTGGCCCATCGGATCGCCCGCATCCGTCCAGTGTTCGCTCACGCCGAAGACAGCACAGACTTCACACATCTTTTCCCCCTTCAGACGATGCACTCGACAACGTGCCCACCGCCATGCTCCCCAACGCGCTGAGCGAGATGTACTCGGTCACACGTTTGCGCGCGAGATTGGTGTGCGAGGCCGACAGCCGGTCGGCACGCTCGGCGTCGCGCTCGCGCATCGCGTCGAGAATCTCGCGGTGCTCCTCGAGAATCTTGTTCAGGTGCGCCTGCCGCGCGTCTTGCGTCGGAAACGTCTCGTAGCTCATCGCCAGCCGCGCGATCCGCAAATTCTCCGTGAGCAAGTTGGCGTAGATCTTCGAGAGCACGCGATTGCCGCAGGCGTTGCCGATGGCCAGATGCAACTCCCAATTGCCGTCGATCATGCCGTTGACGTCCTGCCGCTCGTGCGCCTTCTCGAACGCGACGACCAGCGCTTCGATGCGTTCGAGATCGGCTGGCGTGCGCCGCAGTGCGGCCAGTCGCGTGGTCGCGCGCTGCGCGAGTTCGAACGCTTCCAGATGCTCCTGCAATTGCGGGATGTCCATCGACGACACCCGTGCGCCGCGATTGGGCAGCAGCGAGATCAGCCCTTCTGCCGCCAGCCGGATCATGGCTTCGCGTAACGGCGTGCGCGAGATTCCCAGTTCATCGACGAGCGCCTGTTCGTCGATGTCATCGCCCGGATGCATCTCCAGCGAGACGATGCGCTCGCGCAGCAACTGATAGGCCTTGGAAGCCCCGGAACCCTTGATGTGCTTGGTTGCCGCCTCTTGAACGGCTTCTGCTTTCTTGCGCATTGCGAGACGAAAAATAGACGAAAAGTGAACAAAAAGCGGATCGATTGATGGGCAGTGTAGCGAACAATCCCCACTTGACACAACATTTTTATACACAAACAATTTGTCGTGTATTTACTGTGTATTTTGGAGATTGCAATGAATGACGAACCGATGGATCTCGTGATCCGACGTGGACGGGTGCATACCCCGGAAGGGTTTTCGACGCTGAACGTCTGCGTTCGGGGCGGGAAAATCGTGGCCCTGACAGACGAGGCGAACACCCCGCCGGCGGCACGTACCGTCGATGCGAACGGACTCGACGTGCTCCCGGGGCTGTGGCATGTGCACTGCCACTTCCGTGAACCCGGTCATACCTACAAGGAGGATTTCACGTCGGGCACCACCGCGGCGGCAGCGGGTGGCATCACGTTCTGCATCGACATGACGAATAACGATCCGCACCCGACCACGCTGGAATCGTTCATGCTCAAGCGCGAGACGATCGCCCCGAAGGCGCTGGTCGATTACGCGCTCTACGGCGGCGGCCTCTACCCGAAGACGGTCGAGGCGCTCGCCGGTGCGGGCGCCATCGGCATCAAGGTGTTCAACACCCGGCACGTCAAGGAGGTGTATCCGTACATCTCGGAACTGGGCGTCGTCGATCACGGCATCCTGCACGAGCTGTACGAGGCGGTGGCCGACAAGGGACTGATCTGCGCCGTGCACCACGACGATTCCGAGTGGTGCAAGCGCCTCACGTTTCGCGACTACATCAACCCCGGCAAGACGAGCAACCGCGACTATATGGAAGCGTACGAGCGCGGGTACATGTACGGCCACGGCATGGCAGCCGGGCTGGCGGCGTCGATCTATTACGCGCGACTGACGGGCGTGCGTTTGCACGTGCTGCACATGGGCGTGATGCCGCCGGGCGCGAACGAGCTGGTGCGACAGGCCAAGGCGCAGGGGCAGGACATCTCCGGTGAAATGGAGTCCGCCACGCTGTTCATGACGCGCACGCAGGCGGAAAAGATCGGCCCGGGGGCTTATGCCTGGGCCTATGCCCCGGAGAATCACTGGCAGGCGGTTCACGACGGCACGGCGGACATGCTCGTCGGCGAACACGCGCCGCACACGCTCGAAGAGATCACCCCGGGCTGGCAGGACAACTTCTCCGTGCCGCTGGGCATTACCGGCGCGCAGGAATTCATTCCGCTGGTGCTCAATGCCGTGAATGAAGGCCGCCTGACGCTGCAGGACGTGGCACGCCTGTGTGCCGAAGCGCCGGCCAAGCGCTTCGGCCAATACCCGAAGAAGGGCCGTATTCAGATCGGGGCGGACGCCGATTTCACGATCGTAGACATGAAACGCGAGCAGACGTTTACGGTGGCCGACATGCATACGAAGGCCGGCTATACCGCATGGGAGGGCATCCGCACGACCGGCATGCCCGTCTACACCATCGTGCGCGGCGAAACGGTGATGGACCACGGAAAGATCGTGGGCACGCCGGGCCATGGGCAGTTCCATCCGGGCATCGGTGCGAGCGCCTGACGCCCATCTCACGCCATGCTGTAATTCTCATGACACCGATGCCGGCGCCCGTCGTCGGCATCCACAGACAGACCAGACCATGACGACCTCTCAATTCGACTCACGGCACGCGGGCGACACCCTGCTCACGTCCACGGCAAGCACAACGGCGGCATCCGTCGCCGGTGGGCTGACCCAGCAGGACATCGCCCGTCGGCTCGACCGCCTGCCGGTGTCCCGCTTCCATCTGACCGTGCTGATCGTGGCCGCGTTGTCGTTGTTCTTCGACACGCTCGACACCGTCATTACCGGCTTCGTGCTGGCGACGCTCAGACCGCTGTGGGGATTCGATGCCGCAACCATCGGCGTAATTTCCGCCATCGGCCTTGGCGGTTATCTCGTCGGCTCGGCACTGGCCGGGTTCGCGGCCGACCGATACGGCCGCAAACGCATGATCATGCTGACGCTGGTGCTTTATTCGCTGTTCTCGGCGTCGCGCGGATTGGTGAACGACGTCTGGTCCTTCGCCGCGCTCAACTTCTTCACGTGGTTGTTCGTCGGAGCGGAAAGCTCGATCGTTCCGCCCTATCTGGCAGAGCTTTGGCCCACGCGTGTGCGCGGCAAGCTCGGTGGCTGGATGATGGGTTTCTTCGCACTCGGCATCGCCGTGTCACCGATCTGGGCGCTGAACATCATTCCGCACTGGGGCTGGCGCGCGGCGCTGTTCCTGACGCTGCCGTTCGCGGTCGTGGTCGGCCTGATGCGCTCCGGTCTGCCCGAGTCACCGCGCTGGCTGCTGCAACGCGGACGCGCCGCCGAAGCGGAAGCGGTACTCGCGTCGATTGAGCAACGCGTCGGACGTCGCTTGCCGGAAGACGGTGTCACGACGAGCGCGCCCACGACACCCGCCGCCGCTGCATCGACCAAGCCGACGAAGGTCTGGCGCGCCCGCGACCTGCTCAGCCCGCGCTTTCGCAAAGTCACGCTGATGCTGTGGATGGCATGGTTTGCGGAATATGGTGTGCTCTATACGTTCATGACTTTCGTGCCGACGTTGCTGGCGATGGAGGGGTTCAGCATCGTCAAGTCGTTCGAGTTCTCGATCGCCATTTATGCGTCGGTGATCCCGGGTTATGTGTTCGGCGGTTACGTGGTCGACTGGCTCGATCGCAAGCCGACGGCCATTCTCGCGTTCATCGGGACTGCGATCTTCGGCACGTTGTTCGGGTTGTCCACCACGTCAGGGGCACTCATGGCATTCGGCGGGCTGATGGCGTTCTTTCTGGCGCTGGGTTCGACGGCCATCTACAGCTACACGCCGGAACTCTACCCGACGGAAATTCGCGCCACGGGCATGGGGCTGGCCTCGGCCTGGGGACGCGCCGGTGCGATTCTGCTGCTGCTCGTCTTCGGCGTCTTCGCCGTGCTCAAGGGCAAGCTGTTCGTGTTCGTGATCAGCGACGTCATTCTGTTGATTGCCGCCATCTGCATCGCACTGCTCGGCCCGTCGACGAAAGGCCGTTCGCTCGAAGATGCCTCCACGGGCGCCAGCGATTGATGGGTTGGGGGGTACGATGCGCGCCGCTCGTCAACGGCGGCGCCCGAAACGACATCGCCGTGCTGGCGCGCATCGGCCCCATGAATCCACGTCGGTTAGCCAAGCCGTAGCGACAGTTCCACGTCGCCGCCGAACGGCACCGACAGATAGCCGTTACCGGGTTCACGAACGTACGCCAGATACTCGGGGCTGAAATCGGCGTTATCGGCAACGATGAGTGAGCCCGGACGCAAGCGGTCTTCGACCAGCGCGAGTACGTCAGGGTAAAGCGCTTTGGCGCCATCGAGCAGCAGCAGATCGATGGTTTCGGGAAGGTCGGTCGCGAGTGTTTTCAACGCGTCCCCTTCCCGGATTTCCGCGAGATCGGCCAAACCGGCCTCCATCAGGTGCTCGCGCGCCTTCATCACTTTGCCCGGCTCGAACTCGCTGCCGATGAGGCGACCGCCGCCGTTGTCGCGCAATGCGGCGGCGAGGTGCAGGGTCGAGATACCGAACGATGTGCCGAATTCGACGATGTGCTGGGCGCGTGCGCTACGGGCAAGCATGTAGAGCAAGGTCCCGGTCTCACGCGAGACCGGCAACCACATGTCTTTCAAGCGGCCATACAGATCGAGGTATTCGGTCTTGCTGTGCATCAGCCGCTGCACTTCTTCGCGCGACACGTCGGCAAATGCGGGGCTGCCCGCGTCGTCGGCTTGCTTGAAGAGGCGGGTCAACAGCTGCGCCAGCGGTGCAGACGTCAAAGTTGTGTTCATGAGGGAAATCCAATCGGGTAGTTGAGCATCAGGCGCCGCCTGACTAAAATGCGATGAATTCGTCGCATTTAAAGTATGCGGCGAAACGCGTTTCCCCTCTATTCGCATTGCGCACGGGTCGCCAACGTCACCATGAACAGCCGTCGAAAGCCGCAGATTTCCTTGAGAAAACAGCCGAAACAGGCCCGTTCGTCGGAGCTTGTCGCCGCGATCCTCGAAGCCGCTATTCAGGTTTTGGCGAAGGAAGGCGCGCAGCGTTTCACCACGGCACGTGTCGCGGAGAGAGCCGGTGTCAGCGTGGGTTCGGTGTATCAGTACTTCCCGAACAAGGCGGCGATTCTGTTTCGGCTGCAAAGCGACGAATGGCAGCAGACGACAACGTTGCTCAGCGACATTCTGGAAGACGTCCGGACGCCGCCGTTCGAACGGCTCCACCGGCTGATTCACGCGTTCATCCAATCGGAATGCGACGAGTCCGAGATGCGGGTGGCGCTAGGCGATTCCGCCCCGCTCTATCGGGACGCGCCTGAGATGCAAGAGACGAAAGCATCGGGGGCACGGATATTCCAGACTTTCATCGACGAGGTACTTCCCGACACGCCGCAGGCGACGCGCGATCTGGCCGGTGACCTGATCGTCACGACGATGGCGACCGTCGGGAAGCAGTTCTCGGAAACGCCGCGGACGCCGTCAGAGATCAAGGCTTACGCGGGTGCGATGGCGGATATGTTTTGTGCTTATCTGAGGAGTATTGAGAAGCCGTTGCTGGCGCGATAGGCGCGTTGCGGTGTGCCCGCGATGTCTCAGGAAACGGTAATGCTCATGCCACCGTCGGCCATCAGCACGGAGCCGACGATGTAGCTGGCCTGATCCGAGGCCAGAAATGCGATGACTTCCGCGATTTCTGCGGGTTGTGCAGCGCGTCCGATCGGCGCTTTCTGGCCATGCTCCGCGAGGAAGCGCGGCCCATCCTGATGAATGTGATTCGTAATGTTGGTCACGGCGTCGCCTGAGCCGACGGCGTTCACGCGAATACCATGTGGAATGGCCTCCAACGCCAGGGCACGTGTCAATTGCGCGAGTGCGCCTTTGGATGCCGCGTAGGCCGCGATGGTCGGAAACGCTTGAAAGCATGCGTATGAACCGACGTTGACGATGGCGCCTGTGCCGGCAGTCGTCATGGGGCGCATGGCTTCGCGGGAGAACAGGAATGCCCCGGTTGCGTTGACGGCCATCACCCGATTCCAGTCATCGAGACTCATATCGGAGACCGTCTTGTTGATGATGATGCCGGCGTTGTTGACGAGGATGTCGAGCCGACCGAAGTGACTTAGCGCGACATCGACGGCGACCGCTGCACTGGCTTCCTGCGCCACATCGGCGACCAACGGCACGACGTCGGGGGCGGCTAGCGACATCACGTCCTCGCCAAGGCTCACGGCAACGATTTTTGCGCCCCGGTGGCGCAGCAATTCGACCGTGGCACGACCGATACCGCTGGCGGCACCGGTCACAATGGCCACCCGGCCATCGAAAGGTCGCGACGACGAGGCACAGGGGGCCATGTCTTGTTGAGCGTAATCCATGCTAATTCTCCGTTTGCCCGCGCCAATCCGTCGGTATGCCGGATTACAGGGGCGAGCGTCAGGATTCAATGCTAGGGGCGCACCCACATCCCGAATAGACAAGGTCCTATTGGATGATTGCCTATTCCTATCGATCACCTTGATGAACATGCCGAATGTGAGCAGAATCGTTGCTGATTCGTTAAAGCCCATCTGTCATGGCCATGTCGCCTGTCTTACCTCACCCCAGGTTTCGATCTGAACCCATTTCCCTACCGCAACGGGAAATGGTTGCGCTCATTGGACGACTCGCGCCTCACGAGGGCTACACGCGCTCGCTGCTGGACGGGGTGCGTTTCATGCGCGCCAATCGGCCATTGGGACTGACACCGGTACTTTATGAGCCGAGCATCGTCATCGTCTGTCAGGGACACAAGCGAGGGTATCTGGCGGATCGTGTCTTTCACTACGATGCGCAGCACTACCTTGTGCTTTCCGTCCCCCTGCCCTTTTCTACAGAAACCGATGCGAGCGAGACGCATCCTCTGCTTGCGGTATCCGTGTCATTGGACATGACGGCGGTCGCGGATCTGGTGATGGAGTTGTCCCCCAATGAAACACCCGTGAGCGCGGCACCCGAGGGCATTGTGTCAACGCCATTGGACGCAACGTTAGCGGATGTCACGCTGCGGTTGTTGCGTGCGTTGTCGTCGCCTTTAGAGGCGAAGGTACTTGCACCGGGGATCGTTCGGGAGTTGTGCTTTCGGGTGCTGGTTGGAGAGCAAGGTGGCGCCATTCGCGCTGCGCTGGCAAGCCGAGGCAATTTCGGACGAATCTCGCGTGCGTTACGTCGCATCCATCACGACTATGCGTACCCGCTGGACGTGGCGACGCTGGCACGCGAGGCAGGCCTTAGCATTCCGACGTTTCACGCGCACTTCAAGGCCATAGCGCGGACGTCTCCGATTCAGTACATCAAATCGATAAGACTGCATCAGGCACGTCTGCTCATCATTCGCGATCAAACGACCGCTGCGGCCGCGGCAGCGCGTGTTGGATATGAGAGCGCGTCACAGTTCAACCGGGAATTCAAACGACTCTTCGGACGCAGCCCCGGGCAAGAAGCCCGCGAGATGAAAGCCGCGTTTTCACTTTCCCCCGCGATACGGCTTGAGGGAATTGCGGCGAATCACTGAAGAGGCGCGCTTGGCATCGGGATGTTTGGCATCGGGATAACGGGTGCTATCGCCGATTGACCGTCGGCGTCATCACTGTCGCCTGCGCTATGAGTTCATGTGGATGCCGGTGCCGCAATTGGCTTTCGCACCGAAGTCGATATCGGCGCGATGGGTGAGTGTTCCTTTACGACAGAAGAGCGATTAACCTCCGGGCCAGTGCATGGCTGCCACTGGCCCAATCCGCTTTGTTATCGCGGATTCATGCTGGCGAAGATTGCGTCATACGATCCATCCCGCTCGGCCCATCGACGCGCGAGATCGCGATCGAGCAAAAGCTCACCGCGCGGATGCTGCCCGTGATCGAGCATTTGCATCACCTGCCCCACGTAATCGCTCAGTGGCATTGCACGCGGATCGGTAGCCTGCTGCGTCCCCGTCAGGGCGGTTTGGACATACGGCGGTAGCAACTCAAGGACTTCGACAGGCACATCGCAAAGCTGATGCCGCATCGATACAAGCCATGAATGCAGGAACGCCTTGCTTGCGCAGTACGTCGGGAAGCTGGCGAGTGGCAGGAACGCGAGGGCTGAACTGGTCGCCAGCATCGCGGCGTTCGGTTGCCCTTTGATCAACGGTAGAAACACCGTGGCTGCGCGGATGACGCCAAGGATATTCGTTTGCACGATGGCCTCGGCGTCGGTGCCGCTCCAGTCGCCGGCCGTCACGTCTTCCGGTTTCGAAATACCGGCGTTCGCGATGAGTACGTTGAGTTGGGGGTAGGAAGTGCGGACCTCGTCGAGCACGACGGCCAGGGAGGCTGGCGAGTTGAGGTCTAGCGGGAGCCCGATCATTCCGGGACGTTTTGCCGTGATGTCGTCGAGCAGTGCCTGACGTCGCCCCGTCACGATCACGCGATTGCCGCGATCGTGAAAAGCTTCGGCGAGCGCGCGGCCGATACCGCTTGTACCGCCGGTGATGAGAATCGTATTTCCAGTCGTCTTCATGATGCGTCTTTCCATGGGTGGCGTGAAATCACGTCAGGAAAGCCACGGATACATCCCTCTGGGTGCTACGCATGCGAAACGATTATGCGTAGTTCGTCCCCATGCGATAAGCATGGTCTCGAAGCCTTAGCCAAAGGAATGAAAAACAGAAAGCATTACCGTGGCGCCTGTGCATCGAGTTCCCTCTGCTGAGGCCCACTCGGTTGGGCGCGTTGGATGACGATAACGCCTGCGGCATGACCATGAAGATGGCTGCGAAGCGGAGTTTAGCGCCGTGGGTAGCGGGGCGTCAACTTTGAGTGATGTCAGGGTGGGTACAACGGGAGTGCCTCGATTTCTGCGAAAAAAAGCCCCGATGTGGGCAACATCGGGGCCAACTCTCTTCAGCTCAGTCAGAACACATGACAGAAAAAATGCCATGCAGGAAAGGAGTTTAGTGAACCATTCGGCGTGCGGATGCGAGCGGAACCTCGGCGCGATGGCAAGTCGAGATCACTGCGGCCGCGCGTGGCCCACAGCATGGGCGTTCCACAGGTCTGCATCTGCCGTAAAGTGGAGTGCGACGAATTTGAATATTCGGAAGATCACCAAACGGCAGCGACCAAGTGAGGGGCAAGAAAGGCGCCCTGGGTTGCGGGACCCATGTTGTTATCGCAATTGGTGCAGCGGATTTGAGGTGCAAAGGCGTACTACGAACAATCAGAATCGACGCAAAAATTCCGCCCTACCTTATTCGGCAAGCGTTTGCGAGATATTGCGGGAAGAAGTGAGAACTACAGAACCGATGCCAAAAAGGGGAGTTGGTGCGAGGAAGGGGACTCGAACCCCTACACCCTTTCGGGCGTCAGGACCTAAACCTGGTGCGTCTACCAATTTCGCCATCCTCGCAACCCGTGGGTGTCGGCACTGGGTAAGGCGACATCCCGGCATCGGGTCGACGGCACACGTGGTCCGGTAGGACATGAAGGCGGCTGGTTACCGCCCTGCTGCATGCGTCAAAGTAGGCGCGTATTCTACATGAACCGACTTTAACGAGCAATCTCCGGTCGTCCATCGGGCGTCTCACGCGTGCCCCGTGCGTCAAATGCTAGAATTCGCACCAATTCATGGCATTTGCCCCCGCTGCGCGCCTGCGCAACCGCGTCCGGGCATCTGACCAAACCCATACCCCATTCGCATGCAACCCCACGAGACCGCCGACGATACCCCCGGCTCCGCTGCCAATCCCGCTCAAGCCAACGAGTATTGTCGCCAGAAAGCCGGCCCGCCCGGCTCCGCGCTCTACTACGCCCTGCTTCAACTCCCACCGTCCAAACGCGATGCCGCCTACGCCGTCCACGCGTTCAGTCAGGAAATCGGGGATATCCACGCCGCCGTCCATGATCCGGGCGTCGCTCACGCCAAGCTCGATTGGTGGCGTCAAGAACTCGCGCGACTCTTCGCGGGCAACCCCGCGCATCCCGTCACCCGGGCACTCGCCCCCGTCGTCAAGCACACCGCGCTGTCACGCGAAGCCTTCGAGGCCGTCCTGCACGGCGCCGAGATGGACCTGTCGCAAATGCGGTATCTCGACTTCGCCGGTCTCACCCACTATTGCGACGCCGCCGGCGGCGCCCCCGCCGAACTCGCCGCGCACGTCTACGGATTCGACGACCCGCAAACACCAGCCCTTGCTCGCGCTCTCGGTCACGCGATTACGCTCGGCCGACGCGTCACGGACGCCGGCGTCGATGCGCGATCTGGCTACGTCTACTTCCCCATCGACGAACTTCAGCGCTTTGGCGTCACCGCCGCCGATATCCAGAACGGCAAGTACTCGCCCGCCTTCGTCGATCTGATGAAGTTCCAGCACGCGCGAGCGCGTCAGGCCATTGTCGAAGCGGCCGCCGCCATTCCCAAACGTGATCGTCGCAAGCAACGTCCTTTGCTCGCCCTCGCAGCACTGCAACTGGCATTGATGGACGAAGTCGCCGCCAGCGATTATCAAGTGCTGCATCAACGCATCGACCTCACGCCGCTGCGCAAATTCTGGAAAGCCTGGCGCGCTCGCTGATATGACTTACTGAACTGGTGCGTCCAATCACCGGTACGCACCGCCCCATCGAGCCCGCATGGCACCCATCGGCCTGGGCGGCTAATGAGTCGCAAACCTGCCGGCATCCAGCGCCGCGACGCGCAGCCATCGTCTCAGCCTCACGAGCAACCACCTGACGACTCAAGCCTCCCCATCACAGGCAAATCAATCGCCCCCCCTCAAACCCGCAACACATCCAGCGGTTTGAACGCGCCGCCAAGCACCGTCTGCGGATTCAGGCCCCACCAGTTTTGCAGCACGGTGGCGTACACATCCCGGAAGTCGACGGCGAACGGCAAATTGCCGTTGCCATCCAGACGATCCAGTCTCGGCACCTCGCCATACAAGCCGCCACGTACGCGTCCGCCCGCAATGAAGTGCGGCGCGACCGTGCCGTGGTCCGTGCCGTTGCTCTGGTTCTCTCGCGGACGTCGCCCGAACTCGGCATACGTCACGATCATCGTGGATTGCCAGCGGTTCAACTCCGTCAGCCCCGCTCGCAACGCCATCATCCCCTGCGATAACTGACGCAATAGATTCGCCTGCTGCCCCGGCTGATTCTGATGCGTATCGAACCCGTTCAACGTCAGACGCAATACCGCTACGCCACGTCCCGGCTGAGGCACCCCCGTCGACGAATCAGCCGCCGCGACCACCTGCAACGCCGTCTTCACCACATTGCCGAACGCGCCCTGCGGCATCGGCGTGCGCAACACGTACTGCCCTTGACGCGGACGCAACCCGTCCGCCGCCTTGACGATGTCGTTCTCGACACGCAACACGTGCGCCAATGCCGGATTGCTCACCTGCGACGCATTGGCCGACGCCAGATTCGCGTCACGCAGGAATTGCACGGGATTCGTCAACGTCACTGCTCGCGCACCTCCGCCAAGCGGCCCGAGTTCCGCGCTGCCGACGATCACGCCGTCGGCATCGAATCCCGGTGGCACCGCCTGCTCGGCAAACGCGCGCGACAACCAGCCATCCCGCAAATACTCGTCCGAGCGCGACGCCGTATTCCATATCTCGATCGAGCGAAAGTGCGACAGATTCGGCTGCGGATACCCCACACCCTGCACGATCGCCAACTCCTTCGCCTGCCACATCGGCAATAACGCCCGCATCTCCGGATGCAGACCACTGCGCGGGTCAAGCTGCACGACCTGGTCACGCTTCACCCCAATGTTCGGACGCAGGCTCGCGTACATCGGATCGGCATAAGGGATGACGGTGTTCAACCCGTCGTTGCCCCCTTTCAATTCGATGAGGATCAACAGGTTGTCGTAATGGCTCCCCAAACCCGGCATGCCGCCAGACAGGTTGCGGGCCGCCGCCAACACCGGCGTCGGGGTCAGCCACGCCGCCCCAAGGCCACCGGCGAACGTCAGAAAATCGCGTCGTTGCATCTCACACCTCTCATGACCTACCCCGCATCACCTCGCCGCCCTACATCCAGTCTTGACGCAAGGCTGCCCTGCGAGAAAGTCGTCCATGGGCATCGCCCTCACTTCAACTGATACGCCGGATCCATCAGCAATGCTTGCAAAAAGGACGCACTGTTGACGCCCGCGGCTTGCGGCGTCGCCGGCGCAAACGGCAACACACCACGCTGCAATGCCTCGCGCGACGCCTCGTCCGGAACATCGACCGGCCCCAGCCCATAGGGTTGCAGCCAGCGAGACAGGTCGAAGCGCACGCCCGCCACAGTCCGCGGCATCGGCTTGCCCGCACCGAACGCCGTGCGTTGCACGCCCAGGCGCGTCGTCGACGAGAGCGAAGACGACAGCGACATCGCCGACGCCCCACCGGCATTCGCATTCTCCGTCGCACGGAACATGCGCTCGACGAACTGTTTGCGCGCCAGCAAGGTCGTGCTGTCGATCCACGCATCGCCGCCCGGCCACCCCTTCACATTGGGCGGACGGAAGATGTCCTGCCCCAACACGCGCATCTGCTGCGCCAGCATTTGCGGATCGTCATAACCGATGTCGAATGCGCGCACCGTGTCGGTGACGAACTCGGATGGTGACTTAACCAGCGTGCCGCGAATACGCGCGTCCCAAAACACCGGCGTCAGCAACAACGCCCGCATCGCTACCTTGATGTCGTAGCCGCTCGCGCGAAACGCATTGGCGATACGCTCGACCTGAGCGGGATCGGGCGTCGGCGACACGAACTCGCGCCACAATTTTCCGACGACGAACGTCGCGGTCTCCGGACGCGCCAGCAGAATGTCGAGCATCTGGTCGCCGTCGAAATCGCCCGTCTGATTCAGCACGGTCTTCGTGCCGCTGTCATGCACGTTGGGACGCCAGACATACGTCATCGTCGTCCGATCGATGCTCCACCCGGTGTAGGCACGCGCCGCTTCGCGCACGTCCTGCTCGGTGTAATGCCCCTCGCCCAGCGTGAACAGCTCCATCACTTCGCGCGCGAAATTCTCGTTCGGACGCCCCTTCCGGCTGCCCGCCCCATCCAGATAGATGAGCATCGCGGGATCCTTCGACACCTCGTGCAGCATCACACCGAAGTTGCCCAGCGCGTTGGCGCGCAGCAGCACGTTCTGGCGGTACAGCACGCCCGGTTCGCGGACCTTGTCGTCACTCGACACGAAGTGGTTGTGCCAGAACATCGTCATGCGCTCGGTCAGTGGCGACGGCGTCGTCGCCATCTCCTGCGCCCACCATCCCGAGAGCGACGCCGCCGTACGGTTTCGCCGCTCATTCAGTGCGCGACGCTCCTCGTCCGTCATGGTTTTCGGGGGAGCGCCGTAGAGCGGCGGATCGGCGGACCAGACGGGAGGCGGCGTCACCGCCGTGCGGCGGGTTTGCGCCAGCAGCCGGTCGACGGCCTGCGCCCGGGTCATCCCGATGAATGGCGCCAACTCGCGAGCGTCCGGAGCATAGCCCGTGCGCGTGAGCAGAAAGCGGGCATCGTCAGCAGTCAATTCGCGTGACGATGGATCCACAGTCGGTTTTGCTGACTTCGACGCCCTGACATGGGGCGGATGAGATGAACGTGCCCCGTCGGCAGCATGGGTGTCAGCCGCCTGGGCCAGAGGCGCCCCCAAAGCCACCGCCAACCCAACGGCAGCCGCCACGCCCAAGCGGCGTCGCTTTTCAAAGGCGCAAAAAAAGCCAGCGTCGGCAGAGGCTGGCGGATGTCGTTTCGGCTTCATGGCACGCTCGCGTCAAAATGAGATCACTGGCGTTTTCGGGGAAGCGTTATGCGTTGGACTTGGACGGCAGGAAGCGCTCGTCGTATCCAGTATCAGTGACTATATAGTTCACGCACGGCGTCCTGAATGTGTTGACGCAGCAATCGTCGGTCTTCCGGCGACATATGACCATTGGGACGGCGGCCGGGCGGCGTATTCGGGAGATCGTCGTTGCGTCGATCGGCTTGCGGGTCGGGCTGCTGCGCCTTCTTCGACGGATTGCGCGGTGACGGTGCCGGCGCTGCATGCTGAACGCGCGAGCCACTCGCGCCGTAGGTCTGCGTACTGAAATGCGCTACGGGACGGGCATAGGTCACGCCCAGGTGTCCCCAGAGCATGATTCCCCCGAACAGTAACGTCAACTCAGCAGCCCATCTCATCTTGTGCGTATGTCCTTCATGCCATGCGGCTGTTTTTTGCCCCGGCAGGCGTGCAAGTGTACCCACTGCCTATGGTCAGCGCACAAGCCGTAGGGTAAATTGTGTAACCCTTTGTAACCCGCTTTGGCGGTCTCCTCAGTTCGCAACATTTCGGGCTAAGATACGTGGCATGGAAAACAAAAACTCTCCCAAAATTCTGGTTGTCGACGACGATCCGCGCCTGCGCGACCTGCTTCGTCGTTACCTCGGGGAACAGGGTTTCAATGTCTTTGTGGCCGAGAATGCAACGGCTATGAACAAGCTTTGGGTGCGCGAGCGTTTCGATCTGCTCGTGCTCGACCTGATGCTCCCCGGTGAAGACGGTCTGTCTATTTGTCGCCGTCTGCGTGGCGCCAACGACCGCACGCCGATCATCATGTTAACGGCCAAAGGCGAGGATGTCGACCGTATCGTCGGCCTCGAGATGGGCGCAGACGACTACCTGCCGAAGCCGTTCAATCCTCGCGAACTCGTCGCGCGCATCCACGCGGTATTGCGCCGTCAGGCACCGCCCGAACTTCCCGGTGCGCCCAGCGAAACCATGGAGACGTTCGAGTTCGGCGACTTCGCGCTGAACCTCGCGACGCGCACGCTCACGAAGAACGGCCAGGAAATCGCGCTCACCACGGGCGAGTTCTCTGTACTGAAAGTCTTCGCACGTCACCCGCGTCAGCCGCTCTCCCGTGAAAAGCTCATGGAACTCGCGCGCGGGCGTGAATATGAAGTCTTCGACCGGAGTCTCGACGTGCAGATCTCGCGCTTGCGCAAGCTCATCGAGCCGGATCCGGGCAGCCCCCGATTCATTCAGACGGTCTGGGGGCTCGGCTACGTGTTCATCCCGGACGGCGGCGCGTGATCGGCCGTCATCACGCCTCAAGCTTTGAAACGACGCCGGTCGCGATCCTGTCTCGCACCGGCGTCATGTCTTGCGTCTCATCGTCTCCCATGCCGTTCGACGTGGCTCCCCTGAGCCCCCGCCACACCGTGCTTCGGACGACCCGACACGCTCAAGCCACGCATTAGACGGAGCAACCCCATGCATCCGATACGGATGGTACGCGGGCTGTTCGGCGGTCTGTTCTGGCGTACCTTTTTCCTCATCGCACTGCTCATCGGTGTCAGCCTCGCCGCCTGGTATCAGAGCTTTCGCGTGATCGAACGCGAGCCCCGCGCGCAACGCGTCGCGCAACAGCTCGTCTCCATCGTCAAGCTCACGCGCACCGCCCTGCTCTACTCGGAGCCCGACCTGCGGCGCGCGCTGCTCCAGGATCTGGAAAGCAACGAAGGCATTCGCGTGTACCCGCGCGAGCCGGCCGACGCCGTCGAGAAACCTCCCGCCGGCGTCGTGCAGGACCTGATCGTGCGCGACGTCCAGCGACGACTCGGCACCGACACGGTCATCGCCGCCGCCGTCAACGACATTCCGGCCATGTGGATCAGCTTCAAGATCGATGAAGACGACTACTGGGTCGCCATCGAACAAGACCGGATCGACACGGCCACCGGCCTTCAGCTATTCAGTTGGGGGACGTTCGCCCTCGCGCTCTCGCTCATTGGCGCGGCCTTCATCACCGCGCTCGTGAACCGGCCGTTCGCAAGGCTCGCGCACGCCGCACGCGCCATCGGCGAAGGCCAGCGCCCCGACCCCTTGCCCGAACGCGGCATGGGAGAAGCGGCCGAAGCCAACCGCAGCTTCAACCAGATGGTGGAGGAACTGGACCGCCTCGAAGCCGACCGCGCGTTGATGCTCGCAGGTATTTCGCACGACCTGCGCACGCCGCTCGCCCGCCTGCGACTGGAGACGGAGATGAGTCCGTCGGATGAAACGGTCAAGCGCGACATGATCAGCGACATCGAGCAAATGGACGAAATCATCGGCCGCTTCCTCGATTACGCCCGTCCTGCGTCGCGCACGCCCCAGTCGATCGACCTTTCGGACATCGCGCGCGATACCGCCGCGAATTTCGAGGGACGCGAAGACATCAACCTGAGCGTCGAACTGGCCGACACGGCACCGGTGCTCGCAGAGCGGACCGACCTGAAACGTCTGCTCACGAACCTGATCGAGAATGCCCGCAAGTACGGCCGCGATGCGCAAACCGACATCGCCAACGTCCATGTCACGACACGGGTGCTGGGCGAGCGCGTGGAAATGCGCGTGCGCGACACCGGCCCCGGCATTCCCGAAGAACAGCTGCATCTCGTGTTCCGCCCGTTCTATCGCGTGGACACCGCGCGCACGAAAGCGGACGGCACCGGCCTCGGCATGGCAATCGTCCAGCGCATTGCCACCCGTTACAAGGGTCACGCCTCGCTGCGCAACGTTCGCCCCGGCTCGGGACTTGAAATCATCGTGTCATTTCCGCTTGCTAAATAAGTGTTTGATGTGAGCGAGCGAAATATTGGCTATGCTCAAGGTTTCGCGTCACGCCGTGCCGCAAAATCCTATCGACGGGATTTGTTTTAACTATCCCCCGTATAAAATAAAGCTATTGCTATCATAGTTTTGATAGCGTATACTGCTTTGGTTGACCGGGATCGCGTGATCCCGGTCAGTTGCTAGTTGCGATGCCATGCGGCGTCACAACATAAACCGCACTAAATTTAGGAGTAATCGATGAAGACTGTCGGCGATAAACTCGAAGCGTTCTCGGTCGAAGCGGCCAAGCCTGGTTTCAACAACCACGAAGAAAACGGCGTGTCGGCTTTCGAAACGATCACGGAAGCGTCGTTCCCGGGCAAGTGGAAGATCATTTACTTCTACCCGAAGGACTTCACGTTCGTGTGCCCGACCGAAATCGTGGAATTCGGCAAGCTGGCCAACGACTTCGCAGATCGCGACGCAGTGCTGCTCGGCGGCTCGGGCGACAACGAGTTCGTGAAGCTGGCATGGCGCCGTGAGCACAAGGATCTGAACAAGCTGAACCACTACGCGTTCGGCGACACGACCGGTGCTCTGATCGACCAACTGGGCGTGCGTGACAAGGCTGCCGGCGTGGCCCTGCGTGCAACGTTCATCGTTGACCCGGACAACGTCATCCAGCACGTTTCGGTGAACAACCTGAACGTCGGCCGTAACCCAGAAGAAGTGCTGCGTATTCTGGACGGCCTGCAAACGGACGAACTCTGCCCGTGCAACCGCGCGGTCGGCGGTGCAACGCTGTAAGCGTCGTCTCGAAGCCCGCGAAAGCGGGCTTTTTCAGCCCAAAGCAATAGGAGAAATTTATGGAATTCCTCACCGCGATTAAGGCGCAGATTCCTGACTACGCCAAGGACATTCGCCTCAACCTCGACGGCACCATCGCCCGCTCCTCGCTGGAAGGCAACGATGCCGTGGGCGTGGCGCTGGCCGCTGCCTTCGCCGCCAAGAGCCAGCCGATCGTCAAGGCGATCCGCGAAGCCGGCGTGCTGGCCCCGGAAGAGCTTGAAGGCGCGTTGACCGCTGCCGCGCTCATGGGCATGAACAACACGTGGTATCCGTATCTGGAGATGGCGGACAACGCCGAGCTCAAGAACGAGAAGGCGCAGCTCCGCATGAACGGCTATGCCACGCGTGGCGGTGTCGATCAGCGTCGTTTCGAGATGTACGCGCTCGCCGCGTCCATCGTCGGCAAGTGCCACTTCTGCGTGAAGTCGCACGCGCATCTGCTCAGCGCCGAACACGGCATGAGCACCGCGCAACTGCGTGACGTGGGCCGCATCGCGGCTGTCGTCAACGCTGCCGCGCAGGTTATCGCTGCGGAAGCGGCATAAGCGTCATAAGCCGCATAAGCTGCCACGACACAGCAAGCGTTAGCCGGGGTTCCCCAAGCGCCCCGGACACCGCTCGCGAGACGATGACGGCATAAGCCGTCGTCAAGTAAAACGGCGCTACCGGACGAATCCGGCAGCGCCGTTTTTGCGTGGTTCGTTGCTGGGCGTCCGGTACAACCCGACGCCCCCGCCCTGCCGATCAGCGACCGATCAGCAACGCAGCCGCTTGTGCTTCGATCCCTTCCTGTCGACCGAGATAGCCGAGCTTCTCGTTGGTCTTCGCCTTCACGTTGACCTGACCAACGCTCACCCCGAGCGCATCGGCAATCGACTGCGTCATCGCAGCGATATGCGGCGCGAGCTTCGGCGCCTGCGCGATCACCGTGCAATCGACATTCAGGATCTCGTAGCCTTGCTCGCGAACGCGGCGCATCGCTTCCTTGAGCAGCACGACACTGTTCGCGCCCTTGAACGTCGGATCGGTGTCCGGGAAATGACGGCCGATGTCGCCCAGCGCCGCCGCACCGAGCACTGCGTCGGTAATGGCGTGCAGTAGAACGTCGGCGTCCGAGTGGCCCAACAGACCACGCTCGAACGGAATCGTCACACCACCCATGACGAGCGGACGGCCCGGCACGAGCGCATGCACGTCGTAGCCCTGACCGATGCGCAGCTTGGACAATGAGGCAAGGGATACGGGAGAAACAGCTTGTTCAGTCATGTGGAGTCGCCAAAAGCGGAAATACGAAGCGCCGGGCCCAGCGAACCCGGCTTTGCAGAACGATCAGGCGGTCAAGCGCTCAGACCGGTTTGGCCGTGCCGAGAAATGCCTCGGCAAGCGCGAAATCCTCGGGATACGTCACCTTGAAGTTACGCAGACTGCCGCGCACGAGTTTCGGCGCATGACCGATGCGCTCGATGGCGCTGGCTTCGTCCGTGACTTCGGCGCCGGCCGCCAGCGCGTCTTCCAGCGCGTGACGCAGCATGCCAAGACGGAACATCTGCGGCGTTTGCGCCTGCCACAGGCCATCGCGCGACTCGGTGGCCTGAATAGCCGCCAGCCCGCTCTTCTCGACCGGCGACTGCTCGCGCTTGAGCGTATCGGCCACCGGCAACGCGAGAATACCGCCGACGGGATCGTCGCGCAGTTCACCCACGAGCGTGCGAATCAGCTCGGGCGTAATGCCGGGACGGGCGGCGTCGTGCACCAGCACCCAGTCGCTATCCTGTGCACCGAACTCGGTGAGCGCCTGCAGGCCGCCCAGCACCGAGGCGTGACGCGACGCCCCGCCGCAGCGACGCACCGCGAAACGCAGCGTGCCGAAGCGCCGCCCGTCGAAGTGACTGTCGTCCGGCGCCAGCACCAGCACGGTCTGCGCGAACTCGGAGCACGCGTCGAACGCTGCGAGCGCGTAGTGAAGCATGGGACGTCCGCCGACGCTTCGGTATTGCTTGGGCACGTCGGCCCCGGCGCGTACGCCGGCCCCGGCACACGGGATCACGGCAAAAAGTCGGTCGCTCACGATAAAACGCAGGTAAGGAGAAAGCAGGGATTTTATAATAGACACCGACTGTCACGGGGCCCCACGCAAATGGAGCCCCGTGCTTTGCCATTTCTGCAACGTTTTTCCTATGTCCGCCGCCAACGCCTTATCCCGTAATACCGTGCCTGTGCCGCTCGTGAAAGCGGGACAGCGTTACGCTTTCGCCGGCTCCCACGCGTCAAGCGACGCGCTGCTGATCGCCCGCTATTTCGAAGCCAACCGCGAGCGCCTGCCGCTGCTGGCCGTCGTGTGCGCTCAGGCCACCGATGCGCTGCGCCTTCAGCAGGAGCTCAAGTGGTGCGCCCCGGAAGCCCGTGTGCGTCTGCTCCCCGATTGGGAAACGCTCCCTTACGACACTTTCTCGCCGCACCAGGATCTGGTCTCCGAGCGTCTCGCCACCCTCCACGATTTGGGCGAGAAGCGCTGCGATATCGTGCTGGTCCCCGCGACCACCGCGCTCTACCGCATGGCCCCGGCGAGCTTCATGGCCGCCTACACGTTCTTCTTCACACAAGGCGAACGGCTCGACGAGGCCCGTCTGAAGTCGCAGCTCACACTCGCCGGCTACGAACATGTCAGTCAGGTCATGCGCCCCGGCGAGTACTGCGTGCGCGGCGGCCTGATCGACCTCTATCCGATGGGCTCGGCCCTGCCGTACCGTCTCGACCTGTTCGACGACACCATCGACAGCATTCGTGCCTTCGACCCCGATACGCAGCGCAGTCTGTATCCGGTCAAGGAAGTGCGCTTGCTGCCCGGTCGTGAGTTCCCGTTCGACGAGCCCGCCCGCACGGCCTTCCGTGGCCGCTGGCGTGAAGTCTTCGAGGGCGACCCGAGCCGCAGCCCGATCTACAAGGACATCGGCAGCGGCGTGCCCTCCGCCGGGATCGAGTACTACCTGCCGCTGTTCTTCGAAGAGACGGCAACGCTCTTCCACTATCTGCCGGCCGATGCCCAACTCGTGTTCGTCGGGGATCTGGACACGGCGATCAATCGCTTCTGGAACGACACGCGTCAGCGCTACAACTTCCTGTCGCACGACCGTGAGCGTCCGGTGCTGCCGCCCGAACAACTGTTCCTGCTCGATCAGGACTTTTTCGCGCTCGCCAAGCCGTTTGCGCGTCTCACGCTCCCCACACCGGGCGACGGCAGTTGGGCCATTCCCCTGCCGCCGCTGGCCATCAACCGACGTGCCGACGACCCGCTCGCCGCGCTGCGCGCGTATCTGGCGCGCACGCCCGCTCGCGTGCTGCTGTGTGCCGACTCGGCCGGTCGCCGCGAGACGCTGCTGCAACTGCTGCACGACAACGACCTGCGCCCGGCGAACGTCGAATCGTTCGAAGACTTTCTGACGTCGGACAAACGTTTCTGCATCGGTGTCGCACCGCTGGCCGCCGGCTTCCTGCTGCCGACCGAGGACCTGGCGTTCGTCACAGAGAACGAGTTGTACGAGGGCCTTGCGCGCCGCGCAGGCAAGCGTCGTCAGGAACAGGCGACGTCCGTCGACTCGATGGTCCGCGATCTCGCCGAACTGAAGGTGGGCGACCCGGTCGTGCACAGCCAGCACGGCATTGGACGTTATCAAGGCCTCGTCAGCATGGATCTCGGCGAAGGCGAAACCGAATTCCTGCATCTCGAATACTCGGGCGACAGCAAGCTGTACGTGCCGGTCTCGCAACTGCATCTCATCTCGCGCTACAGCGGCTCGGACCCCGACACGGCACCGCTGCACTCGCTGGGCTCGGGACAATGGGAGAAGGCCAAACGCAAGGCGGCCCAGCAGATCCGCGACACCGCCGCCGAATTGCTCAATCTCTACGCCCGCCGGGCCGCTCGCTCGGGCTATGCCTTCGAGCTGTCACCGCGCGATTACGAGAAGTTCGCGGACAGCTTCGGCTTCGAAGAAACGCCGGATCAGGCCGCGGCCATCGCTGCCGTGATGGGCGACATGACGAGCGGCCGCCCGATGGACCGTCTGGTCTGTGGGGACGTCGGCTTCGGCAAGACCGAAGTCGCCCTGCGCGCGGCCTTCATCGCCGTGCTCGACGGCAAGCAGGTCGCCATCCTCGCGCCGACCACCCTGCTCGCCGAGCAACACGCCCAGACCTTCTCCGACCGCTTCGCCGACTGGCCGGTGCGCATCGCCGAACTCTCGCGTTTCAAGACCACGAAGGAAGTGAACGCCAGCGTGAAGGCCATCAACGAGGGCCAGGTCGACATCGTCATCGGCACGCACAAGCTGCTCTCGAACGACATTCAGTTCCAGCGCCTCGGTCTCGTGATCATCGACGAAGAACACCGCTTCGGTGTTCGCCAGAAAGAGGCACTCAAAGCGCTACGCGCCGAAGTGGACATGCTCACGCTCACCGCCACGCCGATCCCGCGTACGCTCGGCATGGCGCTCGAAGGGCTGCGCGACTTCTCGGTGATCGCGACTGCCCCGCAGAAACGTCTCGCGATCAAGACGTTCGTGCGACGCGAGGAAGACGGCGTGATCCGCGAAGCCATGCTGCGTGAACTCAAGCGCGGCGGGCAGGTGTACTTCCTGCATAACGAAGTGGAGACGATCGAGAATCGCAAGGCGCAACTCGAAGCGCTGGTGCCGGAAGCACGCATCGTCGTCGCGCACGGCCAGATGCATGAGCGCGACCTCGAACGCGTGATGCGCGACTTCGTGACCCAGCGCGCCAACGTGCTGCTGTGTACGACCATCATCGAGACCGGCATCGACGTGCCGACCGCCAACACGATCCTGATGCACCGCGCCGACAAGTTCGGTCTCGCACAGTTGCACCAGTTGCGTGGCCGCGTCGGCCGCTCGCATCACCAGGCGTATGCCTATCTGCTCGTGCACGATCCGAAGTCGCTCACCAAACAAGCGCAGCGACGCCTCGAAGCCATTCAGCAAATGGAAGAACTGGGTGCCGGCTTCTACCTCGCAATGCACGATCTGGAAATTCGCGGCGCGGGCGAAGTGCTGGGCGACAAGCAGTCGGGCGAGATCCACGAGATCGGCTTCCAGCTCTACACCGATATGCTGGCCGATGCCGTAAGCGCCCTGAAGGCGGGACGCGAGCCCGACCTCACGGCCCCGCTCGCCGCGACCACGGAAATCAACCTGCACGTGCCCGCCATCCTGCCGAGCGACTATTGCGGAGACGTTCAGGAACGCCTCTCGTTGTACAAGCGGCTGGCCAACGGCACGCATACCGACGCCATCGACACGATTCAGGAGGAACTCGTCGACCGCTTCGGCAAGCTGCCGCAGCAAGCACAGGCCCTCATCGAAACGCACCGCCTGCGTCTGCTCGCCAAGCCGCTGGGCATCATCAAGATCGACGCCAGCGAGGAAGCCATCGCACTGCAATTCGAACCGACGCCCGCCGTCGACCCGATGCGCATCATCGAACTCGTGCAGAAGCATCGTCACATCAAGCTCGCCGGTCAGGACAAGCTGCGCATCGAGGTCAAGCATGCGCAACTGACCGACCGCGTGCGTGCCATCAAGGAGACGCTGCGCGCGCTCGGTTCACCGGGAGCGAAGGCGGCGTGAAACTTGAGGCCGGATAGCCCGACATGTCTGCCGATGCCCTGCACACGAGCACGCCGCGCGGCGTGCCGAATGCCGCGAAACATCACCAGGAAGCGGCAATAAAACCGGCAAGAAATCGTGTGCAGTGCAGCAATTCCCGCCCCTCCCGCGTTCTCGCACGTCCGGGCAAACCCGCGCCCGGCGTGCCTTTTCCTAGGACTTTCCCCGTCCTTTCCCGCGAGGCAAGAATGGTTGTTCACACAACCTTTTACCTCTAAATTATTTTTGAGTAACATTTCCCCGTAGCAATACGTAAGAGACGTATTACACGTATGACGAAAGATTCCCGGAGATTCGAATGACAAGCGCTTCCCAAGCTATCGCCCCGCAGGCCACCCACGAGGCCCAACCGGCATCGGTCGACTGGATCACGAAGCTGGTCAGCATCGACACCACGAGCCGCGAATCGAACCTCGGCCTGATCGAGACGGTGCGCGACAGTCTCAAACACGCCGGTGTCGAGCCGTGGCTGTCTTTTGACGCCACCAAACGCAAGGCCAACCTGTTCGTCACGCTGCCGGCGGCAGACGGCAACACCCAGGGCGGCATCGTCCTCTCGGGCCACACCGATGTCGTGCCGGTCGACGGCCAGGCGTGGGACACCGATCCGTTCAAGCCGGTCGTGCGCGACGGCAACCTGTACGGCCGCGGCACGTGCGACATGAAGGGCTTCATCGGCTCGGTCATGACGATGCTGCCGGAGATGCGCGACGCCAAGCTCAAGACGCCGTTCCACTTCGCCTTTTCGTACGACGAGGAAATTGGCTGCGTGGGCGCACCGGTGATGCTCGCCGAGTTGCGTGAGCGCGGTATCCGCCCGGACGGCTGTATCGTCGGCGAGCCGACGAGCATGCGCGTGATCGTCGCCCACAAGGGCATCAACGCCTACCAGTGCTGCGTACGCGGCCATGCGGCGCACTCGTCGCTCACGCCGAAGGGCTCGAACGCCATCGAATACGCAGCGCGTCTGATCTGCTACATCCGCGATCTGGCCGATCACTTCAAGCAGAACGGTCCGTTCGACGAACTGTTCGACGTGCCGTTCACCACGGCGCAGACGGGCACGATCTCGGGCGGCATCGCCCTGAACACGATTCCGGCGCTGTGCGAATTCGTCTTCGAATACCGCAACCTGCCGGGCGTCGATGCCGAAGGCATCTTCCAGCGTATTCAGGATTACGCCGTCAACGAACTGGTGCCGAAGATGCAGAAGGAGCATCCGAACGCCGGCATCGAGTTCAAGAAGGTCGCCGCCGCACCTGCGCTGGACGCCTCGGAGCAGGACGCCATCACCCAACTGGTGCGCGCCCTGACCAAGGACACCGACAAGCGCAAGGTGGCGTACGGCACCGAAGCCGGGCAGTTCCAACTGGCCGGTGTGCCGTCGATCGTGTGCGGCCCGGGCAACATCGAACAGGCGCACAAGCCCAACGAATTCGTCTCGCTCGAACAGATCGCCCAGTGCGAATCGTTCCTGCGCAAGCTGATTCGCAGCAACACCGTCGGCGCCTGATCGTGACGTCCGGCCTGAATCGATCCGGACCGGACGCTCTCGTGACGTGACGAAACCCTCTGCGGGCCGTATTCCGTTTGCCGGATGCGGCCCGTTGCCTTCGCGGCAGCAAGTGCTTCACCGGATTCACCCGCAACATCGGCATTCCGCAGTACCAGACGCCTCAACAAAGGCGCACAGGACATTCATCCGCAAGATAACAAGCACATACGTCTGACAGGTTCTGGAGATCTCGCCAATGAGCGCAAGCGCATCCCCCAACGCGGCGGCACCCCTCGCCCGCACTTCCCCGCACGCCTGGCGTGTGATCGTATCGGCCTCGATCGGTAACGCGCTCGAATGGTTCGATCTGGTGGTGTACGGCTTTTTCGCCGTGACCATCGCCAAGCTGTTCTTCCCGACGGGCAACGATACGGTCTCCCTGCTGCTCACGCTGGGCACGTTCGGTGTGTCGTTCTTCATGCGTCCGCTGGGCGCCATCGTGATCGGCGCCTACGCCGACCGCGCAGGACGCAAGGCCGCCCTCACGCTGTCGATTCTGCTGATGATGGTCGGCACGCTGCTCATCGCGCTCATGCCGACGTACTCGACCATCGGCGTGCTCGCGCCCGTGGGGATCGTGATCGCCCGCATGGTGCAGGGCTTCTCGGCCGGCGGCGAGTTCGGTAGCGCCACCGCATTTCTGGCCGAGCATGCGCCGCAGCGCCGTGGCTTCTTCTCCAGCTGGCAGGTCGCCTCGCAAGGCCTGACCACGCTGCTGGCCGCCGGTTTCGGCGCGCTGCTCACCGGCAACCTGTCGCCTGAAGCCATGGCGTCGTGGGGCTGGCGCGTGCCGTTCTTCTTCGGTCTGCTGATCGGCCCGGTGGCGTACTACATCCGCCGCCGTCTGGACGAGACACCCGAATTCCTCGACATCGAGCCGACGCAAAGCCCGCTGCGCGACACGTTCGCCAGCCAGAAGGAACGCCTGCTGCTCGCCATCGGCGTGGTCGTGATGGCGACCGTCGCCACGTACCTCGTGCTCTACATGCCGACGTACGCCGTCAAGCAACTCGGCCTGCCGTCGTCGGCCGCCTTCTCGGCCGTGCTGCTCACGGGCGTGGTGCAACTGATCGTGGCGCCGATCGTCGGCCACTGGTCGGATACGCACGGTCGCATCAAGCCGATGCTCGCCGCCGCCGTGGCGCTGCTGGTGCTCGTCTATCCGATGTTCCGCTTCCTTGACGCGAATCCGACGTTCGGCTCGCTGATGGTGTTCCAGATCGTGCTGGGCCTGTTGATGACGACGTACTTCGGCGCGCTGCCCGCCCTGCTCACGGAGCTGTTCCCGGTGCAAGTGCGCACGACCGGCCTCTCGCTGGGCTACAACATCGCCGCGACCGTGTTCGGCGGCTTCGCACCGTTTATCATCACGTGGTTGATCGGCGCAACGGGCAACAAGCTCGCCCCGAGCTTCTACCTGATCTTCGCCGCAATCATCAGCATTACCGCGCTCCTGCGCAGCCGCAAGCTCGGCCTGCGCTGAGTCTTGCCTCCCGGGCAGCGCATGGGGTGACCCCAGCCCTGCCCGGCATTACACGCGCATTTGCCTGGCAATTGCCACGCATTTGCCAAATTACGGAGACACAGTCCAAGTGACGCAATCGACCCCCGAGCTGCACGCCGAGACCATCGACGGTCAACCGGTTCCGACGAAAGACGCCATCGCCGCGCTGCACGAGACGCTCAAGCCCTACGCGCGCCAGACCCCGGTCTTCACGCGCCACGACTTCCCCACGCTCGGCAACACCGAGGTGACGTTCAAGTACGAGTTGCTGCAAGCGTCGGGCACGTTCAAGGCCCGTGGCGCGTTCTCGAACCTGCTCTCGCTCGACGACGCCCAACGCAAGGCGGGTGTCACGTGCGTGTCCGCCGGCAACCATGCAGTGGCCGTCGCCTACGCGGCACAAGCCATGGGCGTCGGCGCCAAGACGGTCATGCTCAAGACCGCCAGCCCGGCGCGTTCGTCGCTGTGCCGTGAGTACGGCGCGGACCTGATTCTGGCGGAGAACGTCCATGAGGCGTTCGATATCGTCAAGCGAGTGGAACAGGAGGAAGGCCGCTATTTCGTGCATCCGTTCAACGGCTATCGCACGATTCTCGGCACCGCCACGCTCGGTTACGAATGGATGCAACAGGCCCCGAATCTCGATGCAGTGATCGTGCCCATCGGCGGCGGCGGACTGATCGCCGGCGTGGCCACGGCGATCAAGCTGTTTGCCCCGCATGTGAAGGTGTACGGCGTGGAGCCGGCCGGTGCCGACGCCATGGCGCAGAGCTTCGCGCAAGGCGGCCCGATCAAGATGGGCCCGATGACGGGCATTGCCGATAGCTTGATGGCCCCGCATACCGAGCTGTACGGCTACACCCTGTGCCGCCGCCATATCGACGAACTGGTGACCGTCACGGACGATCAGATGCGCGCCGGCATGCTCACGCTGTTCCGTCAGTTGAAGCTGGCCGTGGAACCGGCGTGTGCTGCGGCGACCGCAGCGCTGATGGGCCCGCTGCGCGACAAGCTCATGGGCAAACGCGTGGGCGTGCTGCTGTGCGGGACGAATACCGACACGGCAACGTTCAACCGTCACATCGAAGCGGCGCTTGCCGCCGAAGCCAACGGCTGACGATCCAGGATTTCGCATGTCCACCTCCGCTTCCTCGCCGCCCGTCCTGCTGCTCGACGCCACCCAGATCGCCGCGCTGATGCCCGTCGCCGATGCGATTCCCGTGATGTCCGACATGTTCGGCGCCCTCGCCCGCGAGCAGATTCACTTGCCGCTACGTCAGATCATCCGCCCGCCGGAGGCGCTCGGCGCCAAGGGACTGCTGGGGATGATGCCCGCGTTTCTCGGCAGCGGCGCCGGTGCAATGTCCGTCTATGGCGCGAAGGTCGGCACGTTCTTCCCGGGTAACAGCGCGCTCGGCAAAGACCCGCATCAGGGATGCGTGCTGCTGATGAGCGGCGAGACGGGCGAACTGCTCGCCGTGATGAACGCCGCGGAGATCACCGGCATTCGCACGGCGGCCGTCACGGGGCTTGCGACGCGCCTGCTCGCCCGTCACGATGCCTCGCGACTCGCGCTCATCGGCGCCGGCCATCAGGCGCACTGGCACCTCGCAGCGCTCGCGGCGGCGCGTCCGCTCCAGCACGTTCGCGTCGCCAGTCGCTCGCTTGCCACCGCGCAGGCGTTCGTCGACAAGGAACAGCCGAACTACGCGTTCCGCCTCGAAGCGGTTGAGGGCGTGGAAGCGGCTGTGTGCGATGCCGACATCGTGGTCACGGTGACGAATTCGACGGACCCGGTGCTGCGCGCCGAATGGATCGCGCCGGGCACGCACGTGAATCTGGTCGGCAGCAGCACGCCCCGCCATCGCGAGGCGGACACGCTGCTGATGGCGCGCGCGCAACTGTTCGTCGACCGCCGGGAGTCGACCGTCAACGAATCGGGCGATTATCTGGCCGCCGCTGCCGAGGGCCGCATCGGCCCGGAGGATCTGCTCGCGGAACTCGGTGAACTGGTGATCCACACCCATCCGGGGCGCACCGACGCCGAGGCCGTCACGCTGTTCAAATCGCTCGGCATGGGCGCTCAGGACGTGGCGTTGGCGGCCGCGCTTTACCAACGCGCACAAGCGGCGAATACCGGCACGCGCGCCAGCCTCTGAGGACCGCTAGATCGAATGACGCCGGGCAGTCCGGCGATTCGGATGCCATCCGGGGGCCGGCGCGCTGTCCCACTCCGGGTACTGGATCAATTGCGTTGCCTCGCGCCGGTCGTAAGGACGCACGCCGGGCAAACGCTCGTACTCCGGCAGCGCAGCGAGCATGCCGGAAACATCGTCGAACTCCCGGTACTTGATGCACCGCTTGCCCCCATGCGCCCGGTACGTGGCAAGCCATTGCGCCTCACTCTGCACGTCTCCCACACGCGACACGGCCCCGCCCAATAGCCGGCTCATGAACAGGTCGACGACAAAGCGCTGGGCCTTTTCAGTGCCCTCCGTTGGCGCTTGCTCCGCGAACATCGAAGGCGGTGTCTGTCCGGTCAGCGTCAACGACATCGCCGGAATCACCTGATCCGGCGTCGACCAGCTCAGCACGACGCGATACTTGATCCGCACCACGCCGAAGGGCATGAGCAAGCGCGCCATCGCGATCAGCAACGACGCTTTGTCGCCCGCGAAACCGCGATACTCATCAACGGAGTTACGCTGAATCTCGGCATCGATCATCGGATGACGCTTCATCGCCGTCAGAATGCCGATATCCTTCACCGGCAGGCTTTGCGGCAACGCGACGGATGTTTCGGAGAACACGCCGGAGGCACCCGGTTCGATCCATAGCTCGACGGGTGTTCCGTTGGTCAACGCAACACCGGACGCGGTGAAATTCAGGAGGTCGTTGCCGGACAGCAGATCCAGACGCCGGTAAGCCATGGGCGACGTCGTCGTGCCGTTGCTGCGAAACCAGGCCGCGACTTCGCCGCCGCCGAGACTCAACATGGCGTGGTGCAAACCATCCTGGGTCTCGTCGATCGGCGCGTCGCTACGCAGCAATATCTCGTAGCCCGCCGGCAGATCTTTCATCTCGCGTACGCTCCGGATGCGACGCGCATCCTCATCGGTATCCTGCCGACTCACGCCGGGCAGCACATCGTCGCCAACCGCCGTGCGCGCCGGGCCGAAACGGCCCGCGCGGAGCGACTCGCTCGACGACAGCATCGCCTGACCGAAACGATCGTTACCGACGCCGAACTCGACAAGATCCGCGATTGCGTCATGAATGAGGCGAACGGCATAACGCTGGCGGCTTTGCACGATGTGACCGGATACGAGCGTCACAAGTTCGGCGATGTCTATTTCCGTCGGTGCATAGGCGTTGAATAGCTGCGCCTCGACACCACGAACGGAATTGCCCAGATAGTACGCAAACGGCAAGCTCGGCGTGCCGTGCCAATGGCTGGCGTTCTCGCTGCGAAAAATATGTTCGACAGGCACGGTGTCCCGGTCGCCCGGTGAATCGCTATGTCGGACGAGATCGACGATGCTCGCGACGTTCGCGCCAGGTATGCGCTGTGCCGCTGCGGCGACGAGATACAGCAAATCGTGGTTGCGCGCCACCGGGTCGCAGTATGGCGCCCCCTTCCGGGCACACGTGATCTGCTCCGTCATCCACACGTGTGCTCGTGCGGCGAGCACCTGGAAGCCTTGCGCCGGCGGCTGAAACGCCAAGTCCAGTGGGGGGCAGCCCGTCACACTTGTGATGTTGCGCGTTGGCACGCATGCGAGCGATGCGGCGTCCGAATTGCTCAGATGGCGGCAGAGGAAGTGTCCGACGTCGAGGTCTGCCACGATATGAGCGACATCGTCGCCGTAAAGCACTTCCCCCGTCGTTAATGAAAGAAGCAGATACGCACGGTCGTCGCGCATGGCGGTAATGCCCGGCACGCCAATACCGTCTGCCTGAATCGTCGCCACACGGGATTTTTGCTGAAGCCGTCCAAGAACCAAGCGCTGCTGCGCCGTCGGCAAACGCCCCAGATGCCAGAGCAACAACCCGGTCTCCACGCGCGCGAGGACGTCAGCGAAGGCGGTCTCGAATCGAGATGTCCAATGCTTCGCCAGCGCCGCTCTGAGTCGGGGCACATCGGAGAGTTGCCGGGTTGTCCCGCTGTCCGTTGGCACCGGAACAGGCCCCGGAATCCGCGTGCTGTTTGCCGACATCGCCGACGCCGTCTCGCTCGCATTGCCGCTACGCAACGCTCGCCACTGCTGAACCAGTGCCTCCCACGTCGGGGCGTCCGGGTCGGTGCGCGTATGCCATCGCACGGGTGGGCGGGTGAGCGCTTCCTCGCTGCCGAGCGCCTTGGGCGACGCACGCGTCGCCGAGGCGTCCAGGTGTCGGTCGCCCAACCTCGCCTTGAACGTCTCCAGTTCGCCCCGACGCAATTCGAGCACCGGGATCGCATCTTCGAGCGACTCAACCCACATATCGAGGACATAGTCGTCGCACATCACCCGCCCGTCCGATTGAAACGTCAATGTACTGCGATCGTCCCCAAAGATATCCAGCATGTCGAAACCACCGTGCGGCAGAAGCATCACCGTGTCGTCAACGCTTTGTCCGGCGATCGTGCCAATGCCGCACGTGACACCCGCGTACAGGACCCGCCCGTCGGCCCACGCAAGGGCTACGGCATACCCCGCAGGCAAACGCGTCAGCAAGTCGGACGAAGTGACACGACGCGCCCCTCGCCCCAGGAAATCATTGACGCCGACCGTCTGTGCCTGCGATGCATTGCACTGCGCCACCGTCATACCTAGCCCAGACTTCAACTGGTTCACGACGATCCAGGGCGGCGTTTGCGGTGTCGACGCAACTCGCTGGTCTGTCAGCGCACGTGCGCTAGCAGCCAATTGCTGGCGTGCGCCTGCGATTGTCACGGGCGAATCGGCCCAACGTTTAAGATGGGCAATCACGTGCTTTGCGGCAGCCGTCCCCGAGATGGCGATGGACCGCCCCACCTTCATGAAGGGGTCGGCCGCAGGCACCTGACCGATTGCCATCAACACGGTCGCGAACCCCATGTCCGCGTGGATTGCGCGCAATTCTTTGAGCGTGGCAGTCTCCGCGCTCTCCAGCAATAGGGTGATCTGCATTGCGGTGGCGCCGATGCAGCCGAGTCTGAACGCCCAGTCAGGCAACATCGCCGATGCCGGGAGCACACCGTTGACGATGGGAAACCACGCGCTCCAGCTCTGCACCATCGCCTTGCGAAACTGCTGCCAGTCCCGACGCGCCCTGAGTTCCGGCGTAACGATCTGCATATCGAGATCCTGACGCATCTTCCGAACTTCCGCCGCCCAGAGCGCAGCCTCCGGCTCAGGGTGGCTCGTGAAGGCAAAGTCGGCACGCCAGATCGACGTGAATGGCGGAGTACTCAGCCTCCGCGGAGGTCTGACGGACGAATTTCCTCGGCGGCAGTTCATCGACGGCTGACAAACCGGGCCGATAGCAAACTGAAGGTGATCGATCCGCAATGGATCGTTCAGGCGCTCTGCGTCGAGCATCGACAGGTGATCGCGCATGAAGTCCCGCCACGACGGATTCGACTCGACCTCCCGACGCCACCAGAACCAGGTTCGGCGCTTGACGGACACCAACAGCGCTGTCGCGCTCGCCTCATGCCTGAGTGCAACGATGCCCGGCACGATTTCCCCCCGGAACGAAAGCAACTCAAACTTGAGCGAGCGCTCCAGTTCCTCACGCGGTGGCAGGATGTACTTCGGCGAGACCCAGAACGCTGAATCGGGGGAACCCGGTGTTCTGGCTCTGGCGTGGGTCGCAATGAAGATCAACCGGACATATCGGGAAAATGCGGCGATCGATGCCGGCGAACGGCTCAGTTCGTCGATACGGCCGAGGTCAAGCTTATGCAACGCCGCACGGAACTTGTCGGTATTCACGACGTTGAGTTGCGCTTGCGTGCGGGAATTGGGCGGCGTGTTTGCGGTAGTCGCCAGACGAATCGCCGTGACCTGACGGGACCCGCCGACCGACATCGACTCCTCGTAGTAGTGATGTCCAAGCGCAATCTGCATCAGGCTGAACGTGCGCCGGGACCGCATGCCCGCGCCCGAGGCACTGCCAGCGGACGCCGGCAGATAACTCACTTCCTGATACATCACTTCGACGCGTGCATCCCAGTCCACCACTTCCGTTGCCGTGCCGACGAATGCGTCGTAGCCGCCTTGCACGAGCCGCTTCATGTAGGCCAGGGTGCGATCCTGGTAGGTGCGCAAAGCCGAGGTGCTGCGCGTGTCGTTGTCCCACGCCACCCATTCGGACAGCGTCACCATCTGCTCGAGTGTCAGTGTCGAGCGGACATCGACCCATGCTGCGGGGTGCACCGTAACGTTGTGCAACGCCGATGCCGTGGTTGTCGACAACGGTCGAACGGGCGGCGGGGGCGGCGTCGCGAAATAACCGCGATCGGCCGGGTCACGCCGGTCGGCTACGGGCAATGCCAGCGGCACGGATAAGCTTGCCGCATCGCTGGTGTGATCGCTTCCGTCTGCACCGCTGCTACCAAACTGATGGACCAGATACGTCAAGACGCCCATCAGCGTGGTGCCTGCAACGGCGAACCCTACGTGAGGATCGCGGCAAGTCCGAAACACGGCCCCGCATATCGAAGCCACAAGAGACACCTCCAACTCCGACGGCCAGGACGACGGCGACGCGGTGAGAGATGCCGTCTGCGGCACCTCGCGGTACGCCAGCGACTCGACCGCCGAGACCCCGCCCCATACGCGCGACGATGGAGGCGTCTCGTGGTCCATGTGATCCATGCGATCGAGTAACGCGTACCAATCGGCCACACGAAGCGAGAACGGGCGGGTGGTGATTTCCACGGATGCACGCGTGAGGAAACCGACGTTATGCAGCAAGTGCAGACCGGCTTCCCATGCGCTGCCGGTAGTGAACCGGTCGAGCGACTGGGCGTTGCGATCCCGGTCGATCGCTTCCTGCTCGATCTCCCGAATGTCCAGGTGTTCGATCGCCTCGTCGGGTGAGCCCCCCGATCCGGCGTGCAACGCCTGCTGCAAGACAGCCGCCAGCACCACGACGTTGAGCCGGGCGTCGCACCCTTGAAGCCGGTCGCAAAGGCGATGGATCTGATCCACTGTCAGCTCCGGTAAAACGTTGGAAAACCATGCGGCGAGACGAACACGCTCCGTTGGATCCGGGCCATGCGGCACCGACCACAGCATCACGCCCGCCGCCGCCGCTTCCATCGCACCGGCCAGCAACGGTGCGGCTGGCCATGCGAGCGCCATCCCCGCGCCGCCGGCGAGCAAGGTGCCGGCGAGCGTCAACGCCTGCATCGGTGACAGCCGCCTCTGTGACCGCAGATGACCGTCATCCAGTACGGCAGACAATGCGGCGGCAGCGGCACCCGGTGTTTCCAGAATCAACGCCGGCAACGCGTGCTGCAACGGGCCGATCTGCGTGTCCTCGACGCTCGCTATGTCGCATTTCCACGCTGCGGCGCACAGCGCGTGGCACAACCCGCCGAAGCGTTGCGTCCGCGGCGACCAATCGGGGCAACCCTCACGCCAGACACCGAAACGCCGCCCGTCGAAGCAGAGCGGGCTGGCATCATCGAATTGACGGATCCAGTCACCTTGTATGCCCGGTAGGTAGCGCGCCAACGCCGTGCCAATCGCGGCGGCCGACGATTCGAGCGTGGCGCCGCCCTGCGCAGTCGCCGATCTCGCGTCGATACCCAGCAACTGGCAGGTAAGCGCCGCAGCGACCGGCCCCCAGACCGTCGATGTCACAATGTTCCGATAGACGATTTGCGTCTGCCAGTCCAACCCGCGCAGCAATGCGGCATCGATCTCCCCCTGCGCGGCGAATGGTTCTAGTACGCGCGATTCCGGCGCCCGTGGTTCGTCTTTTACGCGAACGTTGTCCTTGAACCAGAACAGCGGTCTGATTTCCACAAATCCCTCCCTAACGTGACCGGCATGCCGCATCTTCGGGTCGCATCCGCGAGTGCTGCCCCAAGATTTCGCCCACCTCCCAGGATTTGGGAACTCCCTCGTCCGACAAAGACCTCGGGAGGTGGCGGCGGCATGATTCGACGCAGACATCAATGTCTGAATCCGTCCCATTCTGGTCGCCCAATGGACTATCGGGATGGCGCCCGTGCCCGTACGATGTCACCATCGTCACTCACTCCACGGAGTTACCTCATGTCGCAAAACCCGCAAACCCAAACGTCGCGCACCGCCCTGCTCGTCATCGACGCTCAGGAATCGTTCCGTCAACGCCCGTACTGGCGCGAAGACGATCTGGCGGTCTATTTCGACCGTCAGCAGGCGCTGATCGACGGCGCCGTCGCACGCGGCGTGCCCGTGGTGCAGGTGTTTCACATCGATGGCGGGGTGTTCTCGCGCGATTCCGGCTTCGTGCGTACGCTCGAAGAACTGCGCCTCGACCCGGTCTTCACGGTGGACAAGGTCAAGCACAGCGCGCTGGCGGGTTCGACCCTCGGCGCCTGGCTGGTGGAGCATGGGATTACGCGTCTGATCGTTTCCGGCATCCGCACGGAACAGTGCTGCGAGACGACGACGCGCGCCGCCTCGGACGCCGGCTACGACGTCGACTTCGTGACGGAAGCCACGCTCACGTTCCCGATGCAGCACCCGCGCACCGGCCGCGAGCTGTCCACCGCCGAACTCAAGGAGCGCACGGAAACCGTGCTGGTCGACCGCTTTGCGCGCATCGTGACGGTTGAGGAAGCGCTCGCGGCGGTGTAACGTCGCACTATTGCGATCCGTCCGAATCCGTCCTGACTGTTTGCCCGCGATGCCAAGACTTCAACCCGTCTATCTGCTGGTCATGCCGAACACGCTGCTACTCGACGTCGCAGCCCCGGCCGAAGCGTTGCGCATCGCGAATCATCAACAGGACGACGTGCGCTTCGTGCTGCATTACGTCGGCACGCAGCCCTCGGTCGCCACGTCGATCGGCTTGCGCCTGTCGCCGCTCGACGTGTTGCCCGACACCGTGCCCGACGACGCCTGGGTAGTCGTAACAGGCACCGTCGAGAAGCCACTGCCGCTGCCATCCTCTGACAGCGCCGTCCATCCGGCACCTTCTGACGAGCGTCATGACGCCGATGCCTGCGCCATCGCGTGGCTTCGGCGCATCGTGCGCCCGACACATCAACTCGCCTGTATCTGTACGGGTGCCCTGCTCGCGGCCCGAGCGGGGCTGCTCGACGCGCTGACCTGCACCACGCATCACGGCAGTTGCGACGAACTGCGCTCGCTCGCGCCCGGCGCTCGCGTGGCCGACAACCGGCTGTACGTGCGCGACGGCAACGTGTGGACCAGCGCCGGTGTGACGACCGGCCTCGATCTGATGCTTACGCTCATCGCCAACGCCACCAGCCCACTGTGCGCTGCGGCAGTGGCGCGCCAGATGGTCGTCTATGCACGACGCGCCGGGGCCGACCCGCAACTCTCGCCGTGGCTCGAAGGGCGCAATCACCTGCACCCCGCCCTGCACCGCGTGCAGGACGCCATCGCCGCCGACCCCGCGCAGGACTGGACACTCTCCGCCATGGCGGACATCGCCTGTACGAGCGAGCGGCACGTGACGCGCCTGTTCCGCGAACATGCCGGCGTCGCCCCCATCGACTACCTGCACCGGCTGCGCATCGCTCTCGCGCGCGAGATGCTGGGTAACAGCCATCTCGACCTGGAACACATCGCCCAGCGCGCAGGCTTCGGATCGAGCCGTCACCTGCGACGCGTCTGGCAAAAGTTCGACGCCTTGCCGCCGAGCCATGCCCGCCGAATTGCGGGTTGACTCGGGCCAATCGCGCGCGGCGACGAGCGACGCGTCCCGGCGATCCCCGGACGATCCCTTTACGCCGGAACCTGCCTGTCGACATGGTTCATTCGCTTGCTTTACGCCATTCAGGCATGCGGAGCATCACCCCGGCCGGCCTGAAATCCCCGGCCAATGCGCCGGGAAGCGCGGTGTACCCCCACGCCGTTTCGAGCGCGTCGTTCAGCGACGTGAAGTCGATGTACTTGATGCACAGGTTCGCTCCATGACGGGTGTGCTGGTCCTGCCAGTCGGCCTCGCTCATGACGCGACCGTCGCTGAACGCCAGCAACGCACCGCGAAGCGTCTGCCGCGTAAAGAAATCAGCGATCACACGGCCGACGCGACCCTGGGTAACCCATAACACCGGCGACTTCCCCGTCACGGCCAACGACAATTTCGGCCGATACTGATCGGGCGACGACCACGCCACCGTCACTCGGTACCGGAGATCGGTCACGCCATAGGTGTCGAACGTCGTCGCAACCGCCTCGATCATGAGTGCCAGCCGGTCGTCGATCTTCAGATCGCGCGCGCCCACCCGTTCGGGCTGCAACGCGGTCACCGCCGGGTGCGAATGCAACGCACTCTCGCATTGTGTGGCGCTGATCTGACCGGCCTTCAGTCGTGGTGCAGCGGGCTCGGCGTAGATCCCCGGGGTATCGCTCGGTATGCAGAGATCGACATCGACGCCGCGGTATCGCCATACCCCACGCGCCTCTGCCCAGCGCAATCGGGGGTCGCCGGAATCGGGATAGATGGAAGACAACCGAAAGCGTGCCGCCCCGAACGTCTCCAACGAGCGCGCTTCCACGATCTGCCCGCCGCCGAGGCTGAGCATGTCGTTGTAAGTCCGGTCGTCATACGTCGCGGAATTGTTGCGCCCGGTCGACGCAGGACGAATCAATATCCGGTAGCCGCGAGGCACGCTGGCAGGCGCCTCACGGCCACGTAACACGATCAGTTGCGGCGCCACCTGTTGTCGCAGGCAAAGTCCGGGACGGCCCGGCACCTGATCTCGCAGCGACGCTATCGCCGCACCGAACCGACCGTCTTCCAGTTCGACGCCTGCCGCGAGCATCGCCGTGGCAAAGTCCGAGCCGTTGATTCCCCACTCGATCAGGCTGGCCACGTCGCCGCTCACGCGCTGCTGGACGCGGCACTGCCGGATCCGTTCGACGAACGCTTGCGCAAACGTCGTGGCGGCGCTCAGCGACTCGCCCGTGGGTGATCGACGAAATATATCGCCGGAGAATTCGCGGATCGCCGTGCCGATGTCATAGGCCCAACCCAGACCGGGCGACGTTTGCGGTCCATCCACTACCTCGTTCAGATAGATCGCCTCCTGGCTCAGCCGCACGTCGTCGGTGTCCGCGTCTCCGATCGTTGCGCGCAAGGATTGCGCATCCTTGCTCGGCATCATCGCGGCCACACGCCGCACGAGGTCGACGACGCCCGCGCCGAGTGTCTGGTTACGCGCCGCTGCATCACGCACCCGGTCGCGAAGATCGTCGATGATCGGGGCAGCATTGCCCTCGTCCAGCGATTGCCCGAAAGTCACGCGTAGGGTGTCTCCAGTGACGTTCGTGTGGGGGGAAAGAAACGCGCTCAATGCCGTCGTCTCATCCTCTGCAGCGAGCGGCACCGCTTCACCCGAGGTCAGCGACAACAACATCCGGCATCGCACATCACCGAGACCGACCACGCACGGCAAACGCTCGTCGCCTACCGTCACCATCCGAAACTGCGTCGTGTTCTTGAGTGCGGCCAGCATCAGGGCGCCATGATCCGCGGACATTTGCGGCAGGTGCCACAGCACCAGCCCCTGCATGACACGCTCGACAAACTGCGTGAAGGCCGCCTTGACCGGTGGGGCATTCCAGCGCGCGACGATTTCCTGCGAGGACAATCGGGGGACATGAACGTTCCGACCGAGCAACGCGCCGACGCGAGGCGGAGGCACCGTCGTCGCACTCGACGACCGACTGTCGAAACCGGCACGCACCCCCAAGCGCCCCTTCTGCACATACCACCCGTCCACGAGCGCGTCCCAGTGGTCATGGGCACGCTTCGTCCGAGGGCGCGACGCCAGGTGCTCCGCATTCGGTTGCGGTTTGAACGATCCACTCACGGTCGCATTCGACGAAACGTGCGACACCGAAGGAGGCGCCGTGGAGGTAGACGTCGACGTCGTGCTTCCGCGCAATGATTGAAGCCGCTGGGCCGCCTTTTTCGCATTGTCCGACCAGACGGGCAGCCGGTCAGTGAGTGATTCGACGTACAGCGTGCCCTGTCGATCGTCGTAGCGGCACTGCCCGTTGGCCAGGAACGTGAATCGGGCGATGTCGATCCGATCGATGGTGTAGGCCGCGGACGGTGTCTCATGCGCATTGCCAAACGCCCCGAACACCGCCCGATCCCCATTCGTCACACCGGCGAAGCCTATCGTGTTGTCGGTCAGCGCCAGCGCAATGCAATAGCCACGCGGAATTCTCGACAACTGATCGAGGTAGAGCACCTGGGCAGCGGCACTTCCCAGAAAAACCTCGATGCGGTTGTCCTCGGCCGTCAGCCCCTGGGTCACCGCCCCGCCGGTGCGCAGATCGTGCCGTGACTTGATGGCACTCAATTCCACCCACACCGGTTGTGTGACAGGTGTCCCGGCGCCATTCGCATCGGTGCTGCGAGCGACCATGTCATCGGCAAATTTCCCGCGCCGTCGGCTGATCTCGGGCCATCCGGCCATGAAGGTATCGATCGAGCGCGAGATGTCGCGCATGTTGTCGAGATTTTCGAGCGTCCAGTCCGTGACGGCATCGATCGGTTGCAGATGCGGGTTGCGAAACAACGACGACATGGATGCCGACACCGACATCTCTCGCTGAATCCGCCTCAATTCGTCCACATCCGCTCGCTGGGCGCGCGCGGCGAGCGTTGCATAGTTCGCGCCATATGGGTCGAGTTCGCAGGCCAGTGTCACGAGGGTGCCGGCCCGGTCCGTATCGCCAAATGCCGTTGCGGTTGCCGGGCCGGTGAACTTCAGCGAGTCGAGGACTTTTTGCCGCAGGCTACTGACCTGAAACGTTGCGCGTCTGGCATTGTTGATGATCATCAGTTCGCGGTCGCTATCCGCCCGTGCGACCTTGGCAAACCAGAGCTCCCGCTCCGGCGATGGACACGACACGAAGGAAAACGACGGATCGAGCGAAACGTGACTGTATGAGGCGCGCGCCGCGTTTGACGGCGACTGACGGGGAGGCGACCCGCTGATGTCGGCACGCGACGCCTGACATGGCCGGTTGGTCAGCACGACCGGATCGATCCGAAACTTGAGCGGACTCCACCGCGCATAGCGCTCCAGATGCTGGCGCTGCGTTTTCGACAGATGACATTCGATGAATCGCTGGAAGGCATCGGTCGATTCGGCTTCCGGGCTCCAGTGAAAGGCCATTGCGTGCGCGATCGAGATCAGCAGCACCGCACTACCGGCGGGCTGCGTGACGCAAACCAGATCCGGTACGACGGCGCCCTCGTATGCCAACAGGCGAACGGCGCCGTAGCCCGCCCGGAACTTGCGCCGTTGGCCCTGCCCGGCGCGTGCCGGGTGCCATGGGTGATTGACGCTGCTCACGCGGCTGCCCGGCGGCGCCTGACGCTCCCAGGCATCGGTCGTCGCGTTGACGAGCACCCCCATGTACACGCGACGCACATACATCTCGTAATCATCGATCAACAGCGGATTGTTTCGCTGGCGCTCGAGTTCGTCCGCCAGATGTGTGTTCAAGGCATCGCGGAATACGTCGTCGTCGATTCGCGTCAGCATAGCCTCATGGCTGGGGTCGACGGCCTTCAACGACACGATCTCGCTGACCCCAGACGGGGTTTTGAACTCACGCAGGAAGTGATGCCCCAGCGCCACATCGAACAGGGTGAACGTCTGCGACACCGTCTTGCCCCACCCCATTGCAAAGCGGCTGGGTTCGGGCGAACGCCCCCAGAACCTGAACGTCACCTCGACTTCGCCTCCCCATGGCATCGTCGGCTTACCCGGGGAGGTCTCAGCGTCATGCGTGCCGCGTTGTCCCTGCGTGAACGCAGGCCCCGGCAGCCGGCCCAGCACGGCCTCCATCTGACGACACAGATGCGCTTGCGCTCGCCCCGCGTAACCGTCGATCGAGACGTTTCGCAACCGGCCGATCTCCGTCGCTTCGATGATTTGAAGCATCTGAGCGAGCGTCGGTGATTCGCCAGTCGGGGTCACGTTCGACGTCTTGTTTGGCGACGGTGCTTCGGTGACAGGCGCAGCCTTCGCATGATGCATCGGCCGGTTGATGAGCGGCAGGGCGCGCAGCTCATCCGCCTCGAGCGTCTCTGTTTCGGTCTCTGGCCAAAAAAAGCGTTGGAAACTCGAGAGACCTAACCCGATGATCACCCCGATAAACGTTCCACCCGCTACGTACTTGCCCTTGCCCGACGCTGCCACGGCAAGCGACGTCGACGCGGCTTGCGCTGTGACTGCGAGCAGCCCGGCCTGCTCGTTCGGGTCCGGGGCGGTAGATGTCGCAGCGACAGGCGCCATGAATTCCACCGGGTTCAAGGACATGGCTGACATGGCGGCCGAGCCGACGACCACACGTTGCTCGACAATGCCGCGGAGCATGTCGCGCCGCTCAGGGGTGAGCAAATCCGGCAGCGGCAGGTCGTCGGTGTTCATCATGAACGTTCGGTTGACGGGGGATGCCTGTCGCGGAGGCGGTGGCTCGAACGCCGTCGCGGCGAGACGACGCGGTGCGCTCGCCTGCGCCAGGGCATCCTGCGCTTCGCGCCATTGCGCCCATCGCTCGCTGCGACGAAGCGCTCGCGCTTCAAGAATCGAGTCCTCCCATGGCGTCAGAATTTTCGCGGCATAGGCGAGCTGAATAGCGACTTCCAGCGCTTCGGCAGCCCCTGAGCGCTTGAAGCGAAACCCGCGCTGCTCACGCTCGCGGGCTTCCCGGTAGAGGGCGTCGACGTCCAGGCCTGCAATGATTTTGCCGATGGGCTGATTTCGCACGTTGGCATCGAGACAACGCTGCACGGCCGACGCGACATCGCGCACATCGAGTTGCGCGAACTGCGGTCCGAGTCGCAGGACCAACGCCCGCAACTCGGACGCCGACAGCGACGGCAACAAGCGCGGAAACGCGCTCAGGTATTGCGCCCTTTGGAACGCGGTCGACCTTTCGGCGCCGGGTAGCGCCGCATACGTGCAAACCGTGGCGGCCAGTTCCAGCGCGCCTGCTGCGACGGCGGCGGCCAAGGGGGCGTACGCAGTGAATATCCCATAGAGGAAAGCAGACGAATCATCTGCCGTCGCGTGATCGGTATCGGCGCTCCCCGGCAATATGCCATCGTCAGGCTGAGTCGCCGGCCCAGAAAGCAACGCGCCGCTTCCGAAGCCGGCCGCCACACCCAGCGCCGTGCCGGCAACAAAAAGTTTCCCGCACCGCCTTGCAATATCCCGCAACGGACTGGGCGGCTGTCCACTGAACTCAGGGGCATCGCCAACGAGCTGCGCCTGCCACGCCGCAACGGCAAGCGCCGGATCAGACAGCACCAGTCGTGACATGAGCGAACGCCACATCGATGGGTCTCCAACATCGACATCCGACATGTCCCGGGCATCGACGCATGCCGTTAGCGCATGCCAAAGACCCTGGCGGGGCATCGACTTCTTCGCCCATGAGTGGCGGCCATGCCGGCTGATGCCGAAGCGTTGTCCGTCATAGATCAGTTCGATCGGTTCGGCTTGCGCACCTTGAAGCCGCGTGCCACGCGCTTCGGCGAGCCACTGCTTCAGCAGGTTCACGCCACACTGAACCGCCGGGTTCTGCGGCATGTCCCGGCGATCCAGCAAATGAAATAACAGCGACGACGACACGCGCCCCCATGTGGCCTCGGGTGCACAAGCCAACGCGTGCACGACCTTCGCACGCCAGTCGAGCGCAGCAAGGATTTGCGAGACATCCGCGTGCACGTCTGCGGTTTGTGATGCATCGTCGATCTGCGCGTCGCCGCCCGTCTCGCCCCTTTGCGGCGAGTCGACGAGGGCGGGCTCGAATTCACGTCTGCGACACTGCCCTTGGGATGATGCCGAGGTATGGCTCGATTGCCATGCAAGTGCCAATGGCCCTCGGTACGAAGCGATCTGCATGTGTCCTCCTGCTGAAAACGGTAGGTATCGGCTCCCTGCGGGCAGATACTCGCGCCGACGTCAACACCGTCGAGTTCACTTTTCGCTCAAACCAAGGGCAATGGGAAAGCGACTGCCCGGTTCGCAACCCTGTAAAATGCGGTTCCATTCGCACGCGGCCCCCGCTCATCGGGCGGTTGGCGCGTGGCATTTGCGCAGTCGCTTATTTACATTTCCAGATGGCTCACGACCTCGTCATATTGGGACCTCATGTCCCCACCGGTCCCGATTCGGGCACCGCAACGCCTTCGGCAGACATGTCTGTGCCGGTGCCGCAGGCGGCCATTCAGGCCCTGGCCCCGGACGCTACGATCGAAACCGCTCGCGGCGTTGCACGTGTGCGTGATGTCATCGACTCGCCCGCGTTGCGAAGCGCCATCGGCGCGCTTTCGCAGCAGTACGGCGTCGATGTCGCCATCGTCGACAGCGAGCGCCGTCTGTCCGATTTCAAGCTCGTCGCCATGGACATGGACTCGACGCTCATCACGATCGAGTGCATCGACGAAATCGCGGATTACTGCGGCCTGAAAGCGGAAGTCTCCGCCATCACCGAAGCCGCCATGCGTGGCGAAATCAAGGATTTCAACGAAAGCCTGACGCGCCGCGTCGCTCTGCTCAAGGGGCTCGATGCCGGTGCACTGGAGAAGGTCTTCGAGGAGCGTCTGCAACTCTCGCCGGGTGCCGAGACGATGCTGCGCGGCGTTCAGTCGCTGGGCATCCGCACGCTGCTGGTGTCAGGTGGATTCACGTTCTTCACGGATCGCCTCAAGGCGCGTCTGAACCTCGACGTCACGCGCGCGAATACGCTCGAAATCGTCGACGGCAAGCTGACCGGGCGTGTGCTCGGTGAGATCGTCAATGCAGAAGTGAAGGCGCGCACGGTGACCGAAGTCGCCGCGCAGTTCGGCGCGACGCCGGCGCAGGCGATCGTCATGGGTGACGGATCGAACGATCTTCAGATGATGGCCATCGCGGGCTTGTCGGTCGCGTTCCGGGCGAAGCCGGTGGTGCGGGAGAAGGCGTCCGTCGCCTTCAACTACGTCGGGCTGGACGGACTGCTGTCGCTGTTCCGGGCCTGAGCCGAGGGCATCAGACTCCCTCTCCATCCCTGCGCTGAGCGCGCAGAGCGGCCTCGGTGAACGAGGCCGCGACACCTTGCGGCCCCGGCGCCGCACAACGCGATCAGCCGCCGAGATGCGCCTTCAGGCTGGCTTCGATATCGGCTTGCAGATCGCGCACGTCTTCGAGTCCCACGTAGAAGCGCACGAGCACGCCCTTGTGCGGCCATGACGTCTCAGTGCGCATCGAAGGCACGCGATACGGCACCACGAGGCTCTGCGCCCCGCCCCAACTGAAACCGATCTTGAACAAGCGCAGCGCTTCGATGAAGGCGTCGATCTGTGCCTGCGAGTAGCGCTCGTCGAACACCACCGAGAACAGACCGCCAGCGCCCGTGAAGTCGCGCCGGAAATACTGATACCCGGGGCAATCTTCGAACGCCGGGTGCAGCACCGCCGCGATCTCATGGCGCGTGCCCAGCCAGGTCGCCAGCGTCATCGCCGCACGGTCATGGGCCTCGAAGCGCAACTGCATGTTCGGCAGGCTGCGCAGCACCAGACTGCAATCGTCGGCCGACACCCCGACCCCCATGCGCATGCGCGCCTGCTTGAGGCGATGGTGAATGTCGTCTTCGATGGTCACGACGCCGCCCATCAGAATGTCGCTACCGCCCGACTGGTACTTCGTCAGTGCCTGCACGGAGATGTCCACCCCGTGATCGAACGGACGGAACGCGAGCCCGGCAGAGTACGTATTGTCGATGGCTGTCAGCACCCCGCGCTCGCGCGCCACACGGGCAATCGCCGGAATGTCCGGCACTTCCATCGTCACCGAACCCGGCGCTTCGAGCCAGATCAACTTCGTATTCGGCTGGATCAGCGCACCGATTCCATCGCCGATCATAGGATCGTAGTAGCGCACCGTGATGCCCCACGACGCCGCGAGCCAGTCGCCATGTTCGCGATTCGGGCCGTAGGCGTTATCGGGAATCAGAACGTCGTCGCCTTGCTTGACGAGACCGAAGTAGACGTTGGAGATGGCCGCGAGACCCGACGGAAACAGCAGGCAATGCTTGCCGCCTTCGAGCGCGGCGAGACGTCGCATCAACTCCATCGAGGTGGGCGTCGCATGCAAGCCGTAGCGCCACTGGCTGTCGTTCTTCCAGTCGAGCGAGCGCATGGCGGCCAGATCGGGGAAAATCACCGTCGACGCACGTGCCACCGGCACCGGCATGGCGGAGAAACCCGCCGGCAATTGTGTGTCGGTGTGCAGAATATTGGTTTGCCAGTGCCAGCCGTTGGCTTCCGGCTTGTCGAGGGGCTTGCGGTTGTCTTGCGTCATCACGGCTCCGGAAAGACTTGGGCCGGCAACAACGCCGGCCCCCGGGAGTAACTTACACGCGCTCGAACACGGCTGCAATGCCCTGACCGCCGCCGATGCACATGGTGACCAGCGCATAGCGACCGCCGATACGCTGCAACTCATGCAGCGCCTTGACCGTGATCAGCGCGCCCGTCGCGCCGATCGGGTGCCCCAGCGAGATACCGGAGCCATTCGGGTTCACCTTGGCCGGATCGAAGCCGAGGTCGCGCGTGACAGCACACGCCTGCGCGGCGAACGCTTCGTTCGCTTCCACGATATCGATATCCTCGACCTTGAGGCCCGCGCGCTCCAGCGCCTTGCGCGATGCCGGCACCGGACCGATCCCCATGTAGTTCGGATCGACGCCCGCGTGCGCATAGCTCACCAGCCGAGCGAGCGGCTTCGCGCCACGACGCTCAGCCTCGGCGCGCTCCATCAGAATGAGCGCCGCCGCCGCATCGTTCAGACCGGACGCATTGCCTGCCGTCACGGTGCCGTCTTTCTCGAACACGGGCCGCAGCTTTGCCATGTCCTCCAGCGTGACGTCGGCACGTACGTGCTCGTCGGTCGTGAAGGCCACATCGCCCTTCTTCGACTTCAGCGTGATCGGCACGATCTGATCGTTGAAGTAGCCGGCGGCCATCGCCCGCGCCGCGCGCTGATGCGATTCCACCGCCAGCCGGTCCTGATCCTCACGCGTGATGCCCCACTTCTTCGCGATGTTCTCCGCCGTCACCCCCATGTGGATGTTGGCGAACGGATCGTGCAGCGCACCGAGCATCATGTCGACGAGACGCGACTCGCCCATGCGCGTGCCCCAGCGAGCGCCCGGCATCACGTACGGCGCACGGCTCATGCTTTCCGCACCGCCGGCCATCGCCACGTCGGTGTCGCCCAGCAGGATCGATTGCGCGGCGGACACCACGGCTTGCAGCCCCGAGCCGCACAGACGGTTGACCGTCATCGCCGGGGCATGCTGACTCACGCCCGCCTCGATGGAGGCCACGCGCGCCAGATACATGTCTTTGGGTTCGGAATGGATGACGTTGCCGAACACGACGTGTCCGACGTCTTCACCGCCGACCTTGGCACGGGCCATGGCCTCGCGGGCGACGATGGCGCCGAGCTGCGTCGGCGCGAAATCCTTCAGGCTGCCGCCAAAATCACCAATCGCGGTACGTACGCCGCTCACGATCACGACTTCTCGTTGCATGTCTCTCCTCCGGGTGGATATCGGTTTGCAACGAGTATAGCGCCGTAGGGGTTACCGCGATGGCAGGCTCATTGGAGGGAAACTTCGATGATGACGCTTGCGCGGACGGCGGTCGTTTCGATCGCCATCCGACAGGAAGACAGGAAGAGATGCGAGGAACACAGGAGGACGCGCGAGCGCGCGTCCCGAAACCTCAGGCTGCCAGTTGCTGGTGTACCTGTTCGGCGTACGGCACCGGGGCAACCGCACCGTAGCCGGTCGTCGACAGCGCCGCGCACACGTTGGCGTAACGCGCCGCCGTGAACGGATCGTCGCCGAGCGCCAGACGGGCAACGAACGCCCCGCCGAAGCAGTCGCCGGCACCGGTGGCGTCGACCGCCTGCACCGGGTACGGTGCGACGATACGACGCTCCTGCGGCGTGGCCACATAGCAGCCTTCACGCCCCAGCTTCAGCGCCACGACCTTCACACCGTGGGAGAGCAGCTCATCGAGAATGGCATCGCGATCTTCGAGACCTGTGACGGCCGTCACGTCGTCCCAGCTCGGCAGGCAGACGTCGGTCAGGCTGAATGCCTCGCGCATCGTGGCACGCGCACGCGCCAGCGGCCACAGCTTGAGACGCAGATTGGTATCGAAGGACACTTGTCCGCCGGCCGCGCGAATCTTCGACATCGCGTCGAACGCGGCGTCGCAAGCGTTCACGCTAATCGCCAGACTGATGCCGGACAGATGCAGGAATTTCGCACCACTCAGCGTTTCGCCCGGCACATCCTGCACACGGTAACGGCTTGCGGCCGAACCGGCGCGAAGATAGTCGAAGTGATGCCCGTTCTCGTCGTGCGACACGAAATAGACGCCGGTCGGCGCCTGCGCGTCGACACGCACGCATTGCGTATCCACGTTCTCGTCGCGCCACAGATCGAGCAGCATGCGACCGAACAGATCGTCACCCACGGCGCTCACGAACCCCGTGCTCACACCCTGACGACGCGCGGCAATCGCAAAGTTCGACGTATCGCCGCCAAACCCCTGAAGATACTGACGCGCATCCGAGGGTGACTGATTGAATTCGATCATCGCCTCGCCCATCGCGAGGACTTGCGGCGTTGACGTCACGTTCCGATCCACTTGCGTCATCAGACCACCTCGCCCCACAGATCGTGGCCGTCGGCGCCCGTCACTTCGACATTCACGAACTCACCGACCTTGAGGCGCTTGGCCGCCTTCGGCGTGGGTTCGATGTACACGAGACCGTCGATTTCCGGCGCATCGGCGGCCGAACGGGCGATGCCGCCGTCCTGATTGATTTCGTCGACGATGACCTGAATCGTCTTGCCGATCTTGCGCTGCTGGCGTTCGGCGGAAATGTCTTCGGCCACTTCCATGAAGCGGGCACGACGCTCTTCGCGCACTTCGTCCGGCAGTGCGCCGGGCAGTTCGTTGGCGCGAGCGCCTTCGACCGGCGAGTAGGCGAAGCAGCCCACGCGGTCCAGTTCCGCTTCACGCAGGAAGTCCAACAGGTATTCGAACTCGGCTTCCGTCTCGCCCGGGAACCCGGCGATGAAGGTGCTGCGGATCGTGAGATCCGGGCACATCTTGCGCCACGCCTGAATGCGTTCGAGGTTCTTCTCGCCCGACGCCGGGCGCTTCATGCGCTTGAGCACGTCCGGATGGGCGTGTTGCAGCGGCACGTCGAGATACGGGAGGATGTGCCCTTCGGCCATCAGCGGGATGATTTCGTCGACGTGCGGATACGGATAGACGTAATGCAGACGCACCCACGCGCCGTACTGCTTCGCCAGTTCGCCCAGCGCCGTGACCAGTTCGGTCATGCGGGTCTTGAGCGGACGTCCGGCCCAGAAGCCGGTGCGGTACTTCACATCCACCCCGTAGGCGCTGGTGTCCTGCGAGATCACGAGCAGCTCTTTGACGCCGGCCTTGAACAGGTTCTCGGCTTCGAGCATCACTTCCGCCACCGGACGCGAGTCGAGATCGCCCCGCATCGACGGGATGATGCAGAACGTGCAGCGATGGTTACAGCCTTCGGAAATCTTCAGGTAGGCGTAATGGCGCGGGGTGAGCTTGATCCCGGCCGGCGGCACGAGATCGGTGAACGGGTCGTGCGGCTTCGGCAGATGCGTGTGCACTGCGCTCATCACTTCGCCCACGGCGTGCGGGCCCGTCACGGCCAGCACCTTCGGGTGCACGGCGCTCACGATGTCCTGACCGGCGGCGTCTTTCTTTGCGCCGAGGCAACCGGTGACGATCACCTTGCCGTTCTCGGCAAGCGCTTCGCCAATGGCGTCGAGACTTTCCTGAACGGCGTCGTCGATGAAGCCGCAGGTATTGACCACAACAAGATCGGCACCGTCATAGGTACCGGCGATGTCGTAACCTTCGGCGCGCAATTGGGTCAGAATCTGCTCGGAGTCGACCAGGGCCTTGGGGCAGCCGAGCGAAACGAAGCCGACCTTGGGGGTGCCGGCGGGCGATGGGCGGGACATGGGGCGAATCCTGATCTAATGAATACGTGTAACGATTGAACGGCAATGCGCAGTGCGTCTGTCGGCATCGCGTCACATCGCGTCAATTAACCGCGCATTTTACCCTGATCGCCCCCGGTTCGTTCCAACTATCGCGCGAACGCGTCGAACGGCGGTGTCACCGGAGAAAAACGACGGGATATCAAGGCGATGCCTCTGCGGTGTGCGCCCCATGTCACACCGCAGGGTCAGTCAACGAAGCGTCGGCTCAGGGCTTCTTGTTCGGGTCCCGGCCCGGCGCACCGGGCGCGCCCGGACCACCCGGGAACGGGAACGTGTTGAACATGTTCTTCGCCTGGCTCTGCATCTGTTCCTGCATCTGCACGAACAGGTTCTTCGACTGTTCGATGTAGTTGGTCATCATGCCCTGCATCATCGGCGCCTGCATGTTCATGAATTGCGCCCAGACGTCCGGGTTGAAGGCCGCACCTTCGTAGATGCCCTTCGACTGATCGGCCAGCTTGTTCTGAATCTCGATGAAGGTCTGGATGTTCTTCTCGAGGTAGGTGCCCATCATCCCCTGCAGCGCGTGGCCGTAGAAACGGATGATCTGGGCGAGCATGGCGCTCGAGAACATCGGCACACCGCCGGTTTCTTCTTCCAGAATGATTTGCAGCAAAATGCTGCGAGTCAGGTCCTCGCCCGTCTTGGCGTCGACGACCTTGAACTCCTCGGTCTCGAGCACCAGTTGCTTCACATCGGCAAGGGTGATGTACGTACTGGTTTGGGTATCGTACAGACGCCGGTTCGGATACTTTTTGATCAGGCGCTCGTCAGTCTTCTTGCTCGCGGTCATGCGGTGGGTTTCCTGCGTTTTTGAAGGACTACCCCGACCGGCGGTCGGGGTTAATCACATATTATCGATTCTAGGACGTTTGCTGCTATGCGGCAAAGCCCTAACCCGCAACGGGGCGCCGTGCTTTGTTTCGGCCCGCACCGGCACCCGCCCCGTCACCGCTTAGCCCATGTGCAGGCCGCCGTTGAGCGAGAAGTCCGCGCCCGTCGAGAAGCCCGAATCTTCCGATGCCAGCCAGGCCACGATCGAACCGATCTCGCCCGGCTCGCCCAGACGCTTGACCGGAATCGTCGCCACGATCTTGTCGAGCACGTCCTGACGGATCGAGCGGACCATATCCGTGCCGATATACCCCGGCGACACGGTATTGACCGTCACGCCCTTGGTCGCCACTTCCTGCGCCAGCGCCATGGTGAAACCGTGGATACCGGCCTTGGCGGTCGAGTAGTTCGTCTGGCCGAACTGGCCCTTCTGACCGTTCACCGACGAGATGTTGATGATGCGGCCCCAGCCACGCTCGCACATGCCTTCGATCACTTGCTTCGTGACGTTGAACAGGCTCGTGAGGTTCGTGTCGATCACGGCATCCCAATCTTCACGCGTCATCTTGCGGAAGACGATGTCGCGCGTGATACCGGCGTTGTTCACCAGCACGTCGACTTCACCGACTTCGGACTTGACCTTGTCGAACGCAGCCTTCGTCGACTCCCAATCGCCGACGTTGCCTTCCGAGGCGACGAAATCGAAGCCCAGCGCCTTCTGGTCTTCAAGCCACTTCACGCGGCGCGGCGAATTCGGACCACAGCCCGCCACGACCTTGAAGCCATCTTTGTACAGCCGCTGGCAAATGGACGTACCGATACCGCCCATCCCGCCTGTCACATATGCAATGCGTTGAGTCATGGAACGCTTCCCCCAAAATAACGGCTGATTGCCGCCTGTTGCGACTGCCAATTGACCGACGCGCAGGCCGCGCGTTCCCACGCGAGCCTTTCGTCTCCTGACTACTTCCTCAGTGCGAGCCCGTGCGCGTTGCACACACGGGCGACACTGCTTCTTCTGCGGTTCTGATGACCCACGCGAAACGCGAGTGGACTCAGACGCGTTCCACCGCCAGCGCCACGCCCATACCGCCGCCGATACACAGCGACGCCAGACCGCGACGCGCGTCACGACGCGCCATTTCGTGCAGCAGCGTGACGAGAATACGGCAACCGGACGCCCCGATCGGGTGACCGATGGCGATAGCGCCCCCGTTCACGTTGATCTTCGAGGTGTCCCAGCCCATTTGCTTGTTCACGGCCAATGCCTGCGCCGCGAACGCTTCGTTGATTTCCATCAGATCCAGATCGCTCGCCTTCCAGCCCGCGCGGGACAGGCAGCGCTGCGATGCCGGGACCGGACCAATGCCCATCACCGACGGATCGACGCCGGCGTTAGCGTACGCCACGATGCGTGCGAGCGGCGTGAGGCCCAGTTGCTCGGCGCGCTTGGCCGACATCACGACCACGGCCGCGGCGCCGTCGTTGATGCCCGAAGCGTTGGCGGCAGTCACGGTGCCGTCCTTCGAGAAGGCCGGCTTGAGGCCGGAGAGCGACTCGGCCGTCACGCCATGACGCACGAACTCGTCGGTCTTGAAGACCACCGGATCGCCCTTGCGTTGCGGGATCGACACCGGCACGATTTCCTGATCGAAACGTCCGGCCTTCTGTGCCGCTTCGGCCTTGTTCTGCGACGCGGCGGCAAATTCGTCCTGCATCTCGCGCGTGATGCCGTATTCCTTGGCGACGTTCTCCGCCGTGATACCCATGTGGTACTGGTTGTACACGTCCCACAGGCCATCGACGATCATCGTATCGATGAGCTTGGCGTCGCCCATGCGGAAGCCGTCGCGCGAACCCGGCAGCACGTGCGGTGCGGCGCTCATGTTCTCCTGACCACCAGCCACGACGATGTCGGCTTCACCGGAGGTGATCGCATTGGCGGCCAGCATCACGGCCTTCAGGCCCGAGCCGCACACCTTGTTGATCGTCATGGCAGGCACCATCGTCGGCAGCCCGGCCTTGATCGAGGCCTGACGCGCCACGTTCTGACCCGAGCCGGCCGTCAGCACCTGACCCATGATGACTTCGCTGATGTCTTCGCCCTTGAGCTTTGCGCGCTTGAGGACTTCGTCGATCACGATCGCCCCCAGATCCGGCGCCGCCACCTTGGCCAGCGAGCCGCCAAACTTACCGACTGCCGTACGGGCAGCCGACACAATCACGATATCCGTCATGTCTCATTCCTCTTTTTTCAATGGGTTCGAACCAGGGGGGATGCCCGCCGCGCAAACCATCGTTTGCACGACCACACACAACTGGGCGCCCTATGCTCAGGCCTTCGCCTTCACATAGCGGCCGGGCGCCGGTTCGATGGGTGCATAAGCAACATTACCATACGCATTTTGCGCCTTGACGCGTTTTCCGGCGTAGCCTGCGAGCCATTCGCTCCAGTCGCTCCACCAGCTTCCCGGGTGCTCCGTCGCACCCGCCAGCCAATCGCTCGCCTCGACGCCAACGTCGTCGTTGCGCCAATAGCTTCGCTTTTTCTTCACGGGCGGATTGACGACCCCCGCAATGTGACCAGACGCACCGAGCACGAAACGGCGCTCGCCACTCAGCAACGGCAGCGACCGGAACGCCGACGTCCACGGCACGATGTGGTCTTCGCGTGAACCGAACACATAGGCCGGCGCATCGATCGCGCTCAGATCCACCGGCACGCCGCACGTCTGGATTACGCCCGGCTGCTTCAGTTCGTTCTGCAAATAAAGATGACGCAGATACCAGCAGAACATCGGTCCGGGCAGGTTCGTGCCGTCGCCGTTCCAGTAAAGCAGGTCGAACGGCTGCGGCGCGTTGCCCTTCAGATAGCTGTCGACCACGTAGTTCCAGACCAGATCGTTCGGACGCAGGAACGAGAACGTGTTCGCCAGCTCAACGCCGCGCATCAACCCCGGCGGCTGGCCGAGGCCGCCGCCGATCGTCTGCTCGCGGAATTGCACATGTGGCTCGTCGACAAACACATCGAGCACGCCGGTATCGGAGAAATCCAGCAGCGTCGTGAGCAATGTCACACTCGCGACCGGCGACTTGCGCCCCGTCTGCCCTTTCGCGGCCAATACCGCCAGTGCAGCGGCCAGCAACGTGCCGCCCACGCAGAAGCCGAGCGCGTTGATCTGCGACTGACCGCTGATTTCGCGCACGACATCGATGGCGGCAATCGGCCCCTCACCCACGTAGTCGTCCCACGTCTTGTGCGCGAGCGACATGTCGGGGTTGCGCCACGACACGACGAACACGGTGTGTCCCTGCTCCACCGCGTAGCGGATCAGCGAGTTTTCCGGTTGAAGATCGAGGATGTAGTACTTGTTGATGCACGGCGGCACCACGAGCAACGGGCGCTGATGCACGGTCGGCGTGAGCGCCTTGTACTGGATGAGCTGGATCAGTTCGTTCTCGAAGACCACGGCGCCTTCGGTCGTCGCGACGTTACGCCCGACTTCGAACGCGGCTTCATCGGTCTGCGAGACCTTGCCCTTGCCCATGTCGACCAGCAGATGCTGCATGCCGGCGAGCAGGCTGTCGCCGTGTGTCTGCACGAGACGTTGCTGCGCGTCCGGATTGGTCGCGATGAAGTTCGCGGGCGAACTCGCGGCCACCCACTGCTCGACGGCAAAGCGAATGCGCTCGCGCGTTTTCGCATCGGCATCGACCAGTTCGGCCATGCGCATCAGAAAACGGCCGTTGAGCAGATAGAGCGCAGCGGGTAACGCGTAGAACGGATTGCGCCAGCCGTCTCCCGAGAAACGACGGTCGCCCAACGGGGGCGCATTGTCGAGGCCGGGTTGATTGAAGCTGGCGACAAGTTCGGAAAATTCACGGGCGTAATCCGACTGAAGCTCGTTCAGTCGCGCCGGATCGACGTGCAGCGACGTTGGCTGCGGCAACGCGCCCGGCTTACCAAAAAGATCGAATTGCTGGAAAAGCGCCGCAAACGGATTCGCGGCAGCCGCTGCACCATTCGCAGCGAAGGATGACGGGCCGGCAGCCCCCGGCAAAGCGCCGAACATTTGTTGGGCGGCCTTGAACCACTGCGACATGTCCTGAGCGGAGAGCGAAGCGGAGGGAAACTGCTGGGCAAACGAGGCGGCAAACGAGGCCGGATCGAAGTTGGCACTGGCGCGATTCATGGTAGCCTGAGTGTCACGTCCGTTGCGTTCAGGGCCGGCGCCCGAAACGCGGCGGCGTGCTTCGCTTTATGAGCGATGCGCTCCGCCTGTGAAGCATTCTTGCGTGCGCGCGCAGGCGTGTCAATCCTTGCAACGAACGTCACGAGCGCGGTACGTCTCTTTGACTTCGCATTGTCCCGGTGCCGCCCCTACTTTTGAATGCGCGTTTGTCCCGATGCTAATCATTCTTCTCGGCTGGCTTTACGTCATTGGCATGGTCGCCATCACCGCGCCGTCGGCCTGGCTGGGCATCGCGATCTTTCTCTTCGGCGGCATCGGTCCTGCCCTGCTCGTTCTCTATCTGTCGGGAAGCCGCGCGCGGCGTGCACGCGCGCTGCGACGCGATGACGCACAATGAACGCTCCGGATGCGCAGGTTCGGCGATGACCCGCGCTGGACAACAGGTCGCCGCATGATCGGCGTGACGCGGGACAGCGTCGACAAATCCTCACTGCCCCGGACGAATTCCGATTGATTCCGACTGATTCCGACGAATTCCGCCGATCAGGCCTCACGCCACACCAGCGCCGCCATCCGCCCTGTCGTGCGGTCACGGCGATAGGAATAGAAGCGCGCCGGATCGCTGACCGTACACCACCGCCCGCCCGAGACACTCGTCACGCCTTCGCGCGCCAATCGCAACCGGGCCAGCGCACACAGGTCCGCCAGCGACTTACCCACGGCGGGATCGCCATGCGGGACAAACGCCGCTAGCGTGGCTTCACGCTCCTGCGGCGTGGCGGCGTCCAGGAACGCCTGCCGCACCTCCGGCCCCACTTCGAACGCCGTCGGCCCGATGCAGGGGCCAAGCCATGCGATCACCGGCGCCGGCGTGTCGGATTCCGGCAGCCGCGCACGCAATGCCTGCACCGCCTGTTCGATGACACCCGCACACAGCCCACGCCAGCCCGCGTGGGCAGCCGCCACCGCTTGCCCCTGCGCGTCGCACAGCAAGACCGGCAGGCAGTCCGCCACCATGACGGTGCTCGCGAGACCCACGGCATTCGTGGCACTGGCGTCAGCTTGCAAGGGGTCACCCGATTGCACGGCGTCCAGCGCGGCTTGCGCATCGACCACGCGCGGACCGTGCACCTGCGCCACCCATGCCGACGCCACGCCGGTGCGCGTCGCGAGCAATGCCCGGTTGGTCCGGACGGCCTCGGGATCGTCGTCTGCCTTGAAACCGAGATTGAAGGTCGCTTGCGGCCCTTCGCTGACACCCCCGGCACGCGTGGTGAACACCGCGCGAACCTGCTTCGGCGCGGGCCAGTCGGGGACGATCCAGTCCGCAGGTATCGTGTCTTGCTCAGGCAGGGAAGAAGTCATCGAGCGAATCGGGGAGCGTTGTAAAGTCGAATTCGAGACCCAGCGCGGTCATGAGTTCACGCATATCGTCCGGCAAGGGGGCTTGCCAGTGCATGGCGCTGTCGTCTTCGGGATGAATCAGGCCGAGCCGCCAGGCATGAAGCGCCTGACGCGCGAAACCGCCCGGCAATGCCGGACGCTTGTGACGCGGCTTATATAGCGGATCGCCCAGCAGCGAATGCCCAAGATGGGAAAGATGAACGCGGATCTGGTGCGTACGCCCCGTATCCAGCGAGCAAAGCACCAACGAAACCGGGGAATTCTCCCATTCCGCACTGGCGACCGTCACCACGCGGGTGCGCGCCGGCTTGCCACCCTGCCCCTGCACGACGGCCATGCGGGTGCGCTCTCGCGGGTCGCGCCCGATAGGCGCGTCGACGACAGTACGCAGTGGCGGACGCCCCCAGACAAGTGCCGCGTAATGGCGCTTCACGGAGCGCGCCTGCAACTGGCGCACCAGATCGGTCTGCGCCACCAGCGTGCGCGCCACGACCATCAGGCCGGACGTCTCCTTGTCCAGCCGGTGGACGATGCCCGCGCGCGGCAGATCGGCGGCAGCTTGCCCATACCGATGCAGCAGCCCATTGAGCAACGTGCCGGACCAGTTGCCCGCCGCCGGATGGACGACGAGGCCCGCAGGCTTGTTGAAGACGGCAAGTGCGGCGTCTTCGTATACGACGTCGAGCGGCAACGGTTCCGGTGCGAACGCGAGTTGCTCCGGCAATGCCGCTGGCGTGATGAGGACCGTCTCGCCGCCCGCCACTTTCTGGCGCACTTTGGCGAGTTCGCCGTCGAGCGTGACACGGCCGTCTTCGACCCAGGCTTGCAGACGACTACGGGAATATTCGGGAAAACAGGATGCGAGCGCCTTGTCCAGCCGCTCGCCAGCGAGCGAATCGGGCAGTATGGCGGTCAGCGGCGTGGCGGTGGATACGGTAGATACGGCAGAAGTCACCCCTGCTGGGGCGTGATCGGCACGGCTTGAGAAAGCCTCCGGAAGCGACTCGAGGTCGTCGTCCGACGAATCCTCTGCATTTTCCGTGGCAAATGAGGCGGTTACGCTATAATCCGGCACTATTGAACGGGTCATCGAGAAGTGAAGCCAACGAGCATGCAAGCCCTGAAACTTGTCAAACATCTGACGCTGGCCGCCATCGTGGTCGGCAGCATGGCCGCCTGCGGCATTCTGCCGGAGAAGGTCGACGAAACGGCCAGCTGGTCGACGAACAAATTATACTCGGAAGCGAAGGACAGCTTCGATAGCGGCGACTACACCAAGGCCGCCAAATACTACGAGTTGCTCGAAGGTCGCGACCCGTTCGGCCCGCACGCCCAACAAGCCCAGATCAACACGGCCTACTCCTATTACAAGGACAATGAGCCGGCGCAGGCCCTCACGGCCGTCGAGCGCTTCATCCGTCTGCATCCGGACAGCCCGTCGATCGATTACGCCTATTACCTCAAGGGCCTGATCAACTTCAACGACGACCTCGGTCTGTTCGGCCGCTTCTCCGGTCAGGATCTCAGCGAACGCGATCCGAAGGCCTTGCGTGCGGCGTATGACAGCTTCAAGTATCTCGTCGAGCACTATCCGAACAGCAAGTACGCGAACGACGCCGCCCTGCGCATGCGCTACGCCGTGAACGCCATGGCCGCTCACGAAGTGCACGCCGCCGAGTACTACTATCGCCGTGGCGCCTACCTCGCTGCCGTGAACCGTGCACAGAGCGCCTTGCAGGATTACGATCAGGCACCGGCGCTCGAAGACGCGCTTGGCATCATGATCAAGTCGTACGACAAACTCGGCATGACCGAACTGCGTGACGATGCTCGTCGTGTGATGGAAAAGACCTACCCGAACAGCGGCTACCTCACGGTCGGCCGCCGCATCGACAACAACCCGAGCGACAAGAAGTCGTGGTGGCAGATCTGGCGTTAAGCCGTCTCAGTTGTCGAATGGCATTCGTCGAAAAGCCCTCGCGCAAGCGGGGGCTTTTTGTTTTTGCATGTCCACATGACGGCCCGATGGCCGCGCTTCTCAGGCATCAGGAGTTGGTTTCGTGAATCCTTCGTCCACCACCGGCAAGACGCTGCTGGCCCTGCGTCACGTTCACTTTGAAGACCTCGGCACGTTGGCGCCGTATTTCACACAACGCGGTTACGCCATCGAGTATGTCGACGCGCCGCTCGCCGACCTGCGCACCGTCGACGCGCTCTCGCCGGACTTGCTCGTCGTGCTCGGCGGTCCTATCGGCGCCTTCGACGACCCGCTGCATCCGTTCATCGCGGAAGAGCTCGCGCTGGTCAAAGCGCGCCTCGCCGCTGGCAAACCCATCCTCGGCATCTGCCTCGGCGCGCAATTGATGGCGCGGGCGTTGGGTGCAAAGGTGTACCCGCTGGGCGTGAAGGAAATCGGCTACGCCCCGCTGACGCTGACGGACGCGGGTCTGTCGTCGCCCCTGGCGGCACTGGGCGACGCGAGCGTACTCCACTGGCATGGCGACCAGTTCGACATTCCGCCGGGGGCGGTGCATCTGGCGCGTACGGCCGTTGGCGAAAATCAGGCCTTCGCGCTGGGCACACACGCGCTGGGACTGCAATTTCATCTGGAAGCCGACGCCGCACGTATCGAATCTTGGCTCGTCGGGCATGCGTGCGAACTCGGTGCCGCGAAGATCGATCCCGTGGGGCTGCGCAACGACGCCCGGCAGCATCACGCCCAGTTGTCCGAAGTTGCTCCGGCCGTCATCGGTCGCTGGCTGGACGCCATGCCCGGTTGATAGTCGACGGATGCCCAACTGATATCTCTGGGCAACTCAACGAAAAAGCCAGACGTTTCACCGTCTGGCTTTTTTCATTCCGCGCCGAGCGTAGGAATCGTGTAACTCAATCGCCCGCCTCGGCCGCGATCTCGTCGAAGAATCCGCGCACGATCGGCAATTCCCGCGTACGTTTGAATGGCGGGAGGCTCTGCCAGATGCGTCGCCCATAGGGCTTGTCGACGAGACGCGGATCGCAAATCATCAGCACACCGCGGTCGGCTTCCGAACGAATCAGACGTCCCGCCCCCTGCTTCAATGTGATCACCGCCTGCGGCAACTGATGCACGGCAAAGGGGCTCAAGCCCTTCTTCGTCAGCGCATCGAGACGCGCAGCAAGCACCGGATCGTCAGGCGGCGCGAACGGCAATTTGTCGATGATGACGAGCGAAAGCGCTTCACCCCGCACGTCCACACCTTCCCAGAAACTCTGGCTACCGATGAGGACGGCATTGCCCAGCGCGCGGAACCGGTCGAGCAACTCCGTGCGGCTCGCTTCGCCCTGCACCAGCAGCGGATACGGCCACCCCCGGCGCTCGAACTCTTCGCGCAGGCGCTCCGCTGCACGATTGACCGCTCGCAACGTCGTACACAACACGAAGGCCCGGCCACCGCTGACTTCGAGCACCGGCAACGCGGCATCGAGCACAGCGTCCGTAAAGTTCGGTGCCGACGGCTGCGGCAATCCGCGCGGCACGTACAACAAGCTTTGGTTCTGATAGTCGAACGGACTCGCCAGCGTCAGCGACTTACCCGCATCGAGTCCCAATTGCGCGGCGTAGTGCATGAAGTTGCCCTTCACGGACAACGTAGCCGACGTGAAAATCCACGCGCGCGGCGCCCCGGCCCGCTGCTTCGCGAAGATCGGCGCAATCGAGAGCGGCGTCTGATGCAACTGCACCGCCTGCGAGAACACTTCGATCCAGCGGACCGTCGCCGGCGGCGTGTAGGTCTTTTCCGATTTACCTTCGCTGTCCGCGCCTTCCGCCGCCTTCGCTTCCGCCGTCAGACGCGCCGCTTCCGCCTCGCGCGCCTTCACCGCCTTTTCGCGTTTGCCGTCGGTCACACGCGGCGCATCGGGGTCCAGCAGCGGCAGTGGCTGCTCGCCCGGCGACGGCGGCGTCACGCCCAGCTGCCAACGCTCCAGTTGCTCATGCAATTCCAGTGCGCGACGCAGACACGCACCGAGCGCTTCGGCGCGCTCTGCCTGATGCTGAAGCGTCTCGATCACATCCTGCAACGCGATGTCGACGCTCTCGAGCGCCCCGAACAACTCGTGATCGTCCGGCAGTTGCGTCACGGACATCCGCGCGTTGTCCTGACCGAACGTCAAACGCACATCGCGCGCGGCCCGTTCTAGATTTGCGCCGAGCTTGACCCAGTCGGCGGCGTCGCGCGCGTGGATCAGGCCTTCCGCGACGCAATCACGCGCCAGTTCAAGCAGTTGCGTGGTCGAGACCGTCTCGCCGAAGAACAGCGTGGCGGTCTCCGGCAACTGATGCGCTTCGTCGAAAATGACGGTATTGGCGCTCGGCAGCAATTCCGCCATGCCGGTATCGCGCAGCATCACATCCGCAAAGAACAGATGGTGATTGACGACCACGAGATCGGCCTGCTGCGCTTCCTTGCGCGCGAGCATCACGAAACAGTCCTTGTAACGCGGACAATCCTGGCCGAGACAGTTATCGCGCGTGGACGTTACCTGCGCCCAGATCGGCGCGTTCTCCGGCACGGATGCCAGTTCCGCCTTGTCGCCGCTATGCGTGATCTGCGCAAACGTCGTGATCTCGCGCAACTGCGCCGCCTCATGGCGCGACGCAAAGCGCCCTTCCTGCTGCGCACGCTCCAGATAGTAGTGACACAGATAATTCGAGCGGCCCTTGAGCATGGCCACCGTGACCGGCACAGCAAGCGCCTTGCGCACGGTCGGGATGTCACGCGCGAAGATCTGGTCCTGCAAGTGTTTGGTGCCGGTCGAGATGATCGTCTTGCCGCCCCACAGCATGGCGGGCACGAGATACGCGTAGGTCTTGCCCGTGCCGGTGCCGGCCTCGGCGATCAGCGAGTCGTGCGTATCCATCGCAGCGGCCACGGCACGCGCCATCTCGGTTTGTGGTTCACGCGAGCGATAGCCGTCGATCGCGCGCGCAAGCATGCCGCCATCGCCGAAGATTTCCTCCAGCTCGCGCTCTCGCTTGGGGGCGAGCGGCTTGAGTCCGTGGAAGGTTGGCGTGTCAGCGCTTGGGGAGAGATCGGCGGAATCGCTGGATGCGGCGGCGGAATCGGTCAAAACGGCTCTGAAAACTCGAAGGCGCCGCGCACCGCCTCATGGGGATACGCAGCGCCGCAATGAAAAAAGGTACCGCGCGAAGCTCAGGACGAATGTCGCAGATATCGCGCGAATTTCCGGTGCATTGCCGGATCGCTCGCTCAGGCGGGCAGATCCGGCGTTTGCTGCACTTGCAGCAGGGTGATCGTGTCCTTGATCTTCAGACGGCGCTTCTTGAGCCGGGTGACCTGAAGCTCGTCATACGCCGGTTCCGTCAGCAACTTATCGATCAGGTAGTCCAGATCGCGGTGTTCGATCTGCAATTCGATGATGCGACGTCCAACGGAGTGAAGATCGTGCTGCATCGTGACAACTCTCCTGCGACTCTCAAGTGATTCCGGTTCGGCGCCAACCAGCGTTGTGCGTCACGTTCCGCGCGCTTCCGGCCTGCGCGGACTTACTGCCCTTCCAAGGCCTTCTGCGCCGGCGAACTCCCCGACTGCGACTCGTTACGCCGCGCATCCGACTTCTGCTGACGCTCGATGGCTTCCTGCTGCTTCTGGTTGTACTTGCGCACGTTCTCTTCGCGCTCGGCAGCCTTTTGCGCCGCCGAAGCTTTCGCCTCATCGAGCTTCTGCTGCTGCCCCGCCTGCTTGGCGTTGTACGACTCGGCATTCGCCGCACGTTGCGGTGCCTGTCCCGTGCGTTCAGTGACGCGCTGCTGATATTCGGCCTGCTTGGCCTGGTAATCCGAGACGTTCTGAGCCCGCTCGGCGGCACGTTGCGGTGCTTCCGCAGCCGTTTGCGCGCGCTTTGCGGCGAGGCGTTCGTCACGCTCCTGCGCGCGCGCCTTGCGCTCCTGATCTTCGAGCACCAGCCGCTGGCTACGAATCGCCTTGAGCGCTTCGCGCTGCTCGTCGCGCGCGTTATCGATGCAGTAATTCACGAAGAACTTCGAGGCACACTCGTACTTCGCCTGTTCGAAACGGTAGTCGACCCACGCGCGCTGACGATCGAGCACCGCCCGGCGGCCGCCAAAATCGTCATCGGCAGGATGCATGTCGAGCTGGTCGTCATAGGCGACGGGCTTGTCGTCCTCGGCTGCGGCAGCCGCAGCGCTGGCCTTGCTGGCAGACGACGGCGTGCGATCCGCCGTGGCATCGAACGGCACCTGGGGCACACGCAGTTGTTCGGTCGTGCGTCCGGCCGCCTCGACGGCCGACAGTCCCTGAGCGAACGACGTCCCCGGCACAACGGCAGCCGTCACGAAACCGAACACGCCCCCCGCGGCGACGCGCGTAAGGGCCGAACGGTTCGGAAGCTGTCGCAGATTCAGTCGCGAAAACAATTTTTCGAAGGAAATCATGAGGTTGAGCAGAGTGATGCCAAATTTTAGCATTGCCTGCCCGGACGCGCCCGCGGTTTATGGCAAAATGCCCCGCTCCTGGCACTTGGGTAACTCGCAACACTCATGACGCAAAACGTAGCCCTTCAGATCGTTCAACGCATCGCCGACGAACTCAGCGTGCAGCCGCGTCAGGTCGCCGCCGCCGTGCAGCTGCTGGACGAAGGCGCCACCGTGCCCTTCATCGCTCGCTACCGCAAGGAAGTGACCGATAACCTCGATGACACGCAACTGCGTACGCTCGAAGAGCGTCTGCTGTATCTGCGCGAACTGGAAGATCGCCGTGCGGCGATTCTCGCGAGCATCGAGGAGCAAGGCAAGCTGACGGACGAACTGCGCACCGCCATCGTCGCGGCCGACACGAAGCAGACGCTCGAAGACCTTTACCTTCCTTACAAGCCGAAGCGCCGCACCCGCGCGCAGATCGCCCGCGAAGCCGGTCTCGAACCGCTCGCGCAGGCGCTGCTCGCCGATCCGACGCTCGACCCGCAGGTCGAAGCCGCCAAGTTCGTCGACGCCGAGAAAGGCGTTGCCGACGTCAAGGCAGCCCTCGACGGCGCCCGCGACATCCTTTCCGAACAATTCGGCGAGACGGCCGAGTTGCTCGGCAAGCTGCGCGATTACCTCTGGACCCAGGGCGTCGTGTCGTCGAAGGTCGTGGAAGGCAAGGAAAGCGAGGAAGGCGAGAAATTCCGCGACTATTACGACTACGCCGAGCCGATTGCGGCCGTGCCGTCGCACCGCGCGCTCGCCCTCTTCCGTGGCCGGAACCTCGGCATTCTGATGGTCAAGCTGGGCCTTGGCGAAGAACTCGACGCCCAGATCCCGCATCCGTGCGAAGGCGTGATTGCCGGTCACTTCGGCATTCGCCAGCAGAACCGCGCGGCCGACAAGTGGCTGGCGGACGTCTGCCGCTGGTGCTGGCGCGTGAAGGTGCAGCCGCACCTCGAATCGGAACTGCTCACGCAAATTCGCGAGAGCGCCGAGAGCGAAGCCATTCGCGTGTTCGCCCGCAACCTCAAAGCGCTCCTGCTCGCCGCACCGGCCGGCCCGAAGGGCGTGATCGGTCTGGACCCGGGCTTGCGTACCGGCGTGAAGGTCGCGGTGGTCGACGCGACGGGCAAGCTGCTCGGCACCGACACCATTTACCCGCATGAGCCGCGTCGCGACTGGGATGGCTCGCTCTCCCGACTGTCGAAGATCGCCGCTGCGACGGGCGCTCAACTGGTGAGTATCGGTAACGGCACCGCGTCGCGTGAGACGGACAAGCTGGCGCTGGAACTCATCAAGCGCCATCCGGAGCTGAAGCTCCAGAAGATCGTGGTCTCGGAAGCTGGCGCCTCGGTGTACTCGGCGTCGGAGTTCGCGGCGAAGGAATTCCCTGAACTTGACGTCTCGCTGCGTGGCGCCGTCTCGATTGCGCGACGTCTGCAAGATCCGCTGGCCGAACTCGTCAAGATCGAGCCGAAGGCCATCGGCGTGGGTCAGTACCAGCACGACGTGAACCAGCGTGAACTGGCGCGCATGCTCGACGCCGTCGTCGAGGATTGCGTGAACGCGGTCGGCGTGGACGTCAATACCGCCTCGGCGCCGCTGCTCGCGCGCGTGTCGGGCCTGAACAGCACGCTGGCGAAGAACATCGTCGACTTCCGCGACAGCAACGGTCCGTTCGCCAATCGCGAGGCCCTCAGGAAGGTACCGCGTCTGGGCGACAAGACGTTCGAACAGGCGGCTGGCTTCCTGCGTGTGAACGGCGGCGACAACCCGCTGGATCGCTCGTCGGTGCACCCGGAAGCCTACCCCGTCGTCGAGCGCATTCTCGCCAAGATCAAGAAGTCGATCGGCGATGTGATGGGCAATGGTTCGGTCGTGCGCAGCGTATCGCCGACGGAGTTCGTCGACGAGCGCTTTGGCCTGCCGACGGTGAAGGACATCCTGACCGAACTCGAGAAGCCGGGCCGCGACCCGCGTCCCGAGTTCAAGACGGCAACGTTCCAGGAAGGTGTCGAGAAGCTGACCGACCTGAAGCCAGGCATGCAACTCGAAGGCGTGGTGACGAACGTTGCCGCTTTCGGTGCGTTCATCGATATCGGCGTGCATCAGGACGGTCTCGTCCACGTCTCGGCCATGTCGACGAAGTTCATCAAGGACCCGCACGAAGTCGTGAAGGCTGGCGATATCGTGAAGGTCAAGGTGCTCGAAGTCGATCCGCGCCGCCAGCGTATCTCGCTCACCATGCGTCTGAACGACGACCTGCCGGTGGCAGGCAGCAGCGACCGCCCGGGTAGTCACGGCGGCGGTGCACCGCGAGGC
>NZ_MAOS01000022.1:0-137792 GCF_001721285.1 Pandoraea sp. ISTKB | reverse complement strand
CCGCCACCGCCGTTGCCGCGCGCACCAGCGTGTGTTCCTTCTGCGCCTGCTGATACAGATCCGTCGCCTGCGTGAGTTCGAGACGCGTGAGCGCGTTCAGCTCGTCGCGCATCGGGCCGTAGGCCGGCTTCACTTTTTCCAGATACGTCTGCTGCGCGCCTTCGGCCGAGCCGACCCGCAGCATCTCGACCGTCTTTTGCAGACCGTCGCTGGTGAAGCGCTGACGAATCACGTCGAAGCGCTCGGCCTGCGCCCGCGTGTTGGCGTCGACCGTCTTCATGTACTCCGCCCACTGGCGGTTGATGTCGTCGAGACTGCCTGCGATCTCGTCACCCGCGCGCTTCATCGTGTCGAGGTTCGGGCTGCCGACGGCCTCGGCCACGAGCCACACGTCGCGATCGAGCTTCTGCCCGATCGTGCCCAGCGTGCTCACCGGCACCATGCCGTTCTGATACACCTGCAACAGCTTGGTGTTGCTGCTCGACACGCCCCACAGGCCCAGCCCGCCGACGATCGCAAGCAGGACCGCGCCGAGCACGATGATGCCGGTCAGCCGTGCGCGCAACGTGTCCAGACGCACGCGACGCGCGAGCGCTGCAATGCCGCCACGCTCGACCTGACCGCCGCGAATACGCAGGCTGCCGGCCTGTCCGCTGCGAAAGCGCGCGTAGATATCTTCGGCTTGCGCGGTAGCGCCTGCGGCCGGACGCACACGTACGGACGTATAGCCCACCACCGCGTTGTTTTCCAGCGTCGGCGTGACGGTGGCCAGCACCCAGTAGAAGTCGCCGTTCTTGCGGCGGTTCTTGACCAGCCCGGTCCACGTGTCGCCGCGCTTGATCGTCTCCCACAGATCGCCGAAGGCCTCGGCGGGCATGTCGGGATGGCGAACGATGTTGTGCGGCGACCCCAGCAGTTCGTCGCGCGAATAGCCGCTCACCTCCACGAAGGCGGGATTGGCGTACGTGATCCGCCCCTTCAGATCCGTCCGAGAGATCAGGTACTGATGCTCGCCGATGACGAATTCGTTCTGGGTAACGGGCTGGTTATCGCGCACGTGCTCGGTCTCCGTGGACTGGGGTGAGTGGGTTATGTCTGTAAGGGTGACGCGGCGGGTGTCTCGGCCCGCCTGCTGATTGGCGCCTTGGCGTCTCGCTGCCTTTGCCGTTACCGGCGTCGGCCTGACTTAGTTCGTCACTTAGCTCGCCAGACGCTCGATGAGCGCCATGTCGTCGCTGGTCATCAACTTCTCGATGTCCATCAGGATCAACATGCGGCCTTCGACCGTGCCCAGCCCCGTGATGTACTCGGTGGCCAGTTGCGCGCCGAACTCGGGCGCCGGCTTGATTTCGCCGCGTGCGAGCGTCAGCACGTCGGACACGCCGTCGACCACCATGCCGACCACGCGACCCGCCACGTTCAGAATAATCACGACCGTCTGCGTGTCGTACTCGACGCGGCCCAGACGGAACTTGATGCGCATGTCGACGATCGGCACGATGATGCCGCGCAGGTTGATCACGCCCTTGATGAAGTCGGGGGCGTTGGCGATGCGCGTGACCGCGTCGTAGCCGCGAATTTCCTGCACCTTCAGAATGTCGATGCCGTACTCCTCTTCACCGAGCGTGAAGACGAGAAATTCCTGGCCGTCGCCATCGGTCTGCATGGCGCCTGCGTGGCGCGACACGGCCTGCTCTTGCGAAAGGTTGTCCATCTAACGCGTCTCCGACTTCAGTTGAAGATGGTGGCGGCGGCCGAACGCTGGCCGCGCTGGAGCGCCGCCACATCGACGATCAATGCCACACTGCCGTCACCCATGATAGTGGCGGCGGAAATACCGTGAATACGGCGGTAATTGGTTTCGAGGTTCTTCACCACGACTTGCTGCTGACCCACCAGCTCGTCGACGAGCAGCGCGAAGCGGCGCCCTTCGGCTTGCAGAATGACGATGATCCCCTGCGTCGGATCGAGACGCGCTTCGGGCACGTCGAACGCGCGGTACAGCTCGACGAGCGGCAGGTACTCGCCGCGCACCAGCACGACCTGGCCTTCGCCGGTCACCGCACGGATGTCGTCGCGACGCGGTTGCAGCGACTCCATCACGAAGTTCAGCGGCAGGATGAAGATCTCCGGGCCGACCTTGACGGACATGCCGTCGAGAATAGCGAGCGTGAGTGGCAGCACGATGCGGATCGTGGTGCCCTTGCCGCGCGTGGAGAGAATCTCCACATGGCCGCCCATCTGCTGGATGTTTCGCTTGACGACGTCCATGCCCACGCCACGGCCCGACACGTCGGTCACGGCTTCGGCGGTGGAGAAGCCCGGCGCGAAGATCAGTTGCCAGACTTCCTCGTCGGCCATCGAGTCGGACACGTTCATGCCCTGCTGCTGCGCCTTGGCGAGAATCTTCTCGCGACGCAGCCCCGCGCCGTCGTCGCTCACTTCGATAACGATGTTGCCGCCCTGATGCGCGGCGGACAGCACGAGCTGGCCCACAGGGTCCTTGCCCGAGGCCACGCGCAGTTCGGTCGTCTCGATACCGTGGTCGAGGCTGTTACGCACCAGGTGCGTGAGCGGATCGATGATGCGCTCGATCAGGCTCTTGTCGAGTTCGGTCGCCTGACCGAACGTGACGAGTTCGATCTGCTTGCCGAGCTTGGTCGCGAGATCGCGCACCAGACGCGGGAAGCGCGAGAACACGTAATCCATCGGCATCATGCGGATGGACATCACGGCTTCCTGCAAGTCACGCGCGTTGCGTTCGAGCTGGCCCATGCCGTTGAACAGGCGGTCGTGCAGCATCGGATCGAGGCTGCTGGCCGTCTGGGCGAGCATGGCCTGCGTGATCACCAGTTCGCCCACGAGGTTGATGAGCTGGTCGACCTTTTCCACGCCCACGCGAATCGAGCTGTTCTCGTGACCGGCAGCACCGCCGGCGGCGGGCGCCGCGGCACGCTTTTCGGGCGGATGATGCGCGCCGTTTCCGCCACCGGAGGCGGCGGCCGGCGGTGCCGCAGGCGGCACGACGATCGGTTCGGCCGCAGGCGGCGGTACGACGGCTTCGGGCGCTGCCGGTGCAGCAGCGACCGGCGCCATGGCCACGGGCACTTCGATCGGTGCGGACGCGGCCGGGGCCGGCGTGAAGATTTCGGACGTCTGCACCTGGGCGGCGACGGGTGCAGGGGCGGCTGCGGGTGCCGCCACCGCCGACGCGTCCTGCACGTCGATCTGCGACGGCTCGATCACGAAGCAGCACACGGCGAGGATGTCGTCGGCGCCGCAGGTGGTATCGAGCCACAGGTGCAGCGCGTCGCCGACCGACTGGCGACCGGCCACGGTACCGAGGTTGCCCAGTTCTTCCGCGAGCAGCGTCTGATCCTTTTCGCCCACGCCGGTGAGCGTGACCTTCAGACGCGTCTGGCCCGGCGGGATGGCGCCGCTCGGCGCACCGCTGGCGTCCGTTGCGGGCTCAGCCGCTTCGGCCGGTGCGGCAGGAGCCGCCACGGGTGCGGGGGCTGCGGCTTGCGTGAACGGCGACGTGGGAGCGGCGGAAACCGGTGCGCCCTCACCTTCGGCGGCCAGTTGCTGGAGTACGGCGCAGATGCGCTTCATTGCCTCGGCATCGGGCTCACTGGAGGCGCGGTAGGCATTCAACTGTTGATGCAACACGTCTTTGGTTTCCAGGAAGGTATCGACCATCTCGGTGCGCAACTGCAATTCGCCTCGACGTGCGCGATCGAGCAAGTTTTCCAGCAAGTGTGTGGTTTCGGTCAGCGCGGTGAAACCGAACGTCGCAGCGCCGCCCTTGATCGAGTGCGCCGCCCGGAAGATCGCGTTCAGTTGCTCGTTATCGGGCGCGCTGACGTCGAGCGCAAGCAGGAGGTGCTCCATCTCAGCGAGCAACTCTTCCGCTTCATCGAAAAAGGTCTGGTAGAACTGGGTGATATCCACCGGTTTCCTCGTGCTAACTTGGTTGTGCCATCGACGCCGTCGACTTCATCGTCAAGCGCCTTCGCCGACGAGCGAACCGACCACGTCGAGCAATGCTTCAGGGTCGACCGGCTTGATCAGCCAGCCGCTGGCGCCCGCATCGCGGGCAGCCGTCTTGTAGGCGCTGTCGACTTCCGTCGTCAGCACCAGAATGGGCGTTTGCGCGAACGTGTCGAGCTCGCGCAGCGCGCGGATGAGCGACAAACCGTCCATGCCGGGCATGTGCTGATCGGTCAGCACCAGATCGAAGCTCGCGTTCGACGCCAGCGCCAGCGCTTCCTGCCCGTCGCGGGCGGTCGTCACGGCGTAGCCGGCTTCGTCGAGCGTTGCCGCCAGAATCTGACGCATCGACGCGGAATCGTCGACGGCGAGAATCGTGTTGCGAATGGCCTGCATGCGTCTCCTCTTGTCGGTTATCGCGGACTCGCGCCCGGCGCCGTGGGGGCTGTCGGCGGTGCGGGGGGCGCGGGCAAATTCGGCACACCCGGCACGGCCGGCAGCTCGCCGCTCATGGCTGCGCTCACCGCGTTGCTGCCTGCGCCGCGTGCGTTCGCGGCGTCGATGGTCGGTTGATCGACTTCGTGCTTGACCGACTGCTCGGCGCGGCGGTTGAGCACGATGATGCTGATGCGACGGTTGATCGGGTTGTAGGCGTCGTCGCGATCGAGCGGCACGGTGGACGCCAGTCCAACCACGCGCAGCACCTTCTCGCCATCGAGACCGCCCGCAATCAGTTCGCGACGCGACGCGTTCGCGCGATCTGCCGACAATTCCCAGTTGCTGTAGCTCTTGTCACCTTGCGCGTACGCCGTGGCGTCGGTGTGACCGGACAGGCTGATGCTGTTCGGCACGCCGTTGAGCGACTTGCCGATCTCGCGCAGGATGTCGCGCATGTACGGCTGCACCTGCGCGCTCGCATTGGCGAACATCGGACGGTTCTGGTCGTCCACGATCTGGATGCGCAGACCTTCCGTCGTCACGTCGATGAGCAGTTGCTTGCGGAACTGCTTGAGCGTGGGGTTACTTTCGATCGCTTTCTCGATGCGCGCTTTGAGATCGCGCAAACGTTGTGCGTCGGCACGCTCGGCCATCTCGGCCGTGGTCGCGTTACGCGCGCGCGCCTGATCGCCGCGCGCCTTCTGGCCGTCGGTGCGCGTGGTGTCCGTGCCGCCGCCCGGGATCACGCCGCTGTTGTCGGCGGCGTTACGTCCGCCGGTGAGGGCGACCTTGAGCGGCGTGCGGAAGTATTCCGCGATACCGGTGAGTTCCTTGCTGCTCACGGAGCTGAGCAGCCACATCAGCAGAAAGAACGCCATCATGGCCGTCATGAAGTCGGCGTACGCAATCTTCCACGCGCCGCCGTGATGGCCGTGCCCGCCGGCTTTGCGGCGCTTGACGATGATGGGCCGCTCTTCTTTCTCGCTCATTGCGCTCGCCCGTCAACGTGCCTTGACCTGTCGCACGTGCTCTTCGAGCTCTGCGAACGATGGACGTACGGTGGAATACAGCACCTTGCGGCCGAACTCGACCGACAGGGCCGGTGCGTAACCGTTCAGGCTGGCGAGCAGCGTGACCTTGATGCACTCGTAGAGCTTCACCGACTCGTTGATGCGGTGCTCGATGAGTTGCGCCAGCGGCGAGATGAAGCCGTAGGCGAGCAGAATGCCGAGGAAGGTACCCACGAGCGCCTGCGCGATGAGCGCGCCGAGAACGGCCGGCGGCTGGTCGGCGGACGCCATCGTGTGCACCACGCCCATCACGGCCGCCACGATCCCGAAGGCCGGCATGGCGTCGCCCGTCTTTTGCAGACAGTGGGCAGGCACTTCGCCCTCATGGCGGTACGTTTCGATTTCGTGATCCATCAGGTTCTCGATTTCGAACGCGTTCATGTTGCCGCTGACCATCAGTCGCAGATAGTCGGTCAGGAATTCCATGATGCGCGGCTCGCCCAGAATGCGCGGGTATTGCGAGAACACCGGGCTCGATGCCGGATCTTCGACGTCCCCTTCGATGGCGAGCATGCCGTCCTTACGCGCTTTCGCGAGCAGCACGTACAGGAGCGCCATCAGCTCCATGTACAGCTCTTTGGTGTATTTCGAGCCCTTGAACAGCATCGGCAGCGCTTTCATCGTCGCCTTGATCGCCTTGCTGTTGTTGCCCACCACGAACGAGCCGACGCCCGCGCCACCGATGATCAGCAGCTCGGTCGGCTGAAACAGCGCGCCCAAGTGGCCCCCGCCAATGACGAAGCCGCCAAAGACCGATGCCAGAACGATGATGTAACCAATGACGACAAGCACTGCCGGATACCTCTCGCAAAAATACGTCTACGGAAAAATGTCCTTCCTGTTCAGAGGGCTTAACGGCAGACACGCAGGGAAACTGTAGGGGCGGGATTACCTCAGGGTGTTCTCGTCGGGCAGCCCGTTCAGGCGGCCAATGGGGAAACGTCCGAGTCCGGCTCGGCGGATGCCACGGCCGGCGCCAGATCGGCGGCGTGCGCGTGTTTTGCTTTCCGGGTCTTTCCGGCGCGCGACGGCGGCTGGCACAGGCCGCAAACGTACTGACCATGCGGCTCGTGGGCGTGCGTGACGAAGTGACCGCCGCAGCGCGTGCACGGCGTCATCTGCAACATCTTGCTGTCGAAGAAGCGCACGAGCGTCCACGCCCGGGTAAATCCGAGCACCGCTTCCCAGCCATGCAATTCCACGTGTTCCAGGTACAGGCGATAAGCCTTCACGATGGCCTCGATGCCCTGGCAGCCGCCGTATTGCACGAGGTGGCGGTAGATGTTGTGGAAAAGCGACGAGTGGATATTGGGCAGCCACGTCACGAACCAGTCGGTCGAGAACGGCAGCATGCCCTTGGGCGGCGACGCGCCCTTGAGTTCTTTATAGAGTTTGATGAGCCGGTCGCGGCTCAGGCTCGTTTCCGCTTCCAGCAACTGGAGGCGGGCGCCGAGTTCGATCAGTTCGATGGCCAGCTGAATCTCGCGGGCCTCGAGAACGACGCTTTTGGTACGCATATACAGGCTTCCTGGCAAATCACGCCAAGCGCAGTCCGCTCATACGACAGGGACGGCGCGAGGCGTGCGTCGCGTATGTCGTACGTTCAGCCGATCTGCTCGACGGGCTGACCCGCGAGCAGAATCGAAGCGTGCGACTGCTGCATACCCACGTCTTTCGCGCCGTGCGTGAGGCTCGAAAGAATTACGTGGTCGTCGAATCGAAATCGGCACAAGAGCTGGTTCGACCCCGCGAACTTGACGAGTTGTGCAAGGGTCAGGCTGCCGAGGACGTCGGCAAGCTGGTCGCTGATGCCCAGGCGGAACATTGCCGCGGCGCGATCCTCACGGATCAGGCGCTGAGCCAGGACGAGGTAGGAGAGATTCAACTCACGAATCTCATTCAGTGTTTCGCTGTTTCGCATGCGGCCCCCCGGCGCAATGGATGAATCTGGCGGTACTACTGTCTATTCCCTCGCATTGTGGACAAGGGCGAAAGATAAAGAAATCGGAGAAAAACTACAGAAGGGAGCAAGAAAAGCGGGAGTTTTTTGTAGGAATTTTTCCTACACGCGAGGCGCGCAGCAATCCGACGACGCGCTCGGGGGGAACGTTCGATGACAGAGTGTGACCGCTTCATGAAAGTGTCACGAAGCTACGCTCTACTACCTGACTGTATTTCGGCGGACTTTTGCCGAACTTTAGCCATCCTTGCAAAAAATTTCAGGGGGGCTTCTGCGAGGATCGGCTGAATCGTACTTTGCCTATTTCGTAGGCACCGGAACAGCCCAATTACAAAGTGTTACAGATGTAGTGGGGCGCGCCGAATTCTAAGTTTGGAAGCCGCGCTCTGGTTCCGGTTCCCGAAGATTTGCAGGGAATCGCGAAGCGCCATCTTACAAATCCTTCCAGACGCGCTCGTCTCGTTATTCTCGTTTCGTCAGTCAATACCTGACTGACGCCTGATATCCGGCGACGTTCCCGCCATCACGTCTTGACGATGCGTTGAGGAAAACTACCGGACTGAGCGCAGTACACCCGTCAGGCAGTGCCCGCCGCAGGCGGCAGGGCCGGTCCGGCACGGCGGATCAGTACCGTGTGGAAGCACCACGAGAGCACGCCGCACACCGCCATGACGGCGGCCATCGGCACCGCCGAGCGCGCGTGTAACAGACCGACGGCGGCACCGGCGCTGGCGGCGGCGAGGAACTGCAATGCGCCGAGCAAGGCCGATGCGGCGCCTGCGCGTTGCTGCTGACGGTTGAGCGCTTCGGCAATGGCGTTCGGCTGCGAGAAGCCGAGGCTCGTCACGTAGGCGAACAGCGGCACCATCAGCCCGATGAGTCCGCCGAGCCGCAGCGCCGCCACGGCCAGCATCAGCAAGCCGAGAATCGCGACGAGATTGTTGGTCCGGCGCAACACGGCAGCCGGCCGACGCGTACGCAACAGGTACGCGTTGATTTGCGAACCCGCGATGATCCCGCAGGCATTCAGCCCGAAGAGCCAGCCGTAATTCGCCGGATCGATGCCGTACAGGTTGATGAAGACGAACGGCGAGCCGGTGATGTACGCGAACATCCCAGCCTGGGAGACGCCCCCGGCCAGCGCATTGCCCATGAACTCGCGATCGCGCAGCAACGCCCCGTAGTTATGCCACGCCGTGGCCAGCCAGTTGCGCGCCTGCTTCGCCGCCTGACGCGTCTCGGGCAACCAATAGACGGCCATCGCGAAACACATCGCCCCGAACACCGTCAGGCCCCAGAAAATCCAGCGCCAGCCAACGAAGTTGAGGACTTGCCCGCCGACGAGCGGCGCGAGAATCGGCGCTGCGCCCATGATGAGCGTCATGCGCGACAGGACACGCGCCACCGTCGCCGTATCGAACAGATCGCGCGCCATGGCCCGTGCGATCACGAAGCAGGCGCACCCGCCGACGGCCTGAATGAAGCGGCTGACGATCAGCGTCTCGATGTTCGGGGCAAGCGCGCAGCCCGCCGACGCGAGCGTGTAGAGCGCCAGACCGGCATACAGCGGACGCTTGCGACCGTAGCGATCGGCAAGCGGGCCGTGCAGCAACTGGCCGAGGCCCAGCCCGATGAAGAACGATGCGAGGGAGAACTGCACCGCCGCGTCCGTCGTATTCAGTTCGCGCGCGATGCTCGGCAACGCCGGCAGGTACATGTCGATCGACAGCGAGCCGATGGCCGACAGGATGCCGAGAACGAAAACGGTGCGGAAAGTTTGAGCGGGCATTGAGCGAAACCTAGGGTAATCCCGAATCATACGGCATTCCCCCCGGCTTCGCTTAAAAAATAAGCAGAGGATGCCCGAGGGCTTCGGACATCCTCCGGCGGGTCGTCGGCGTCAGGCCGTCTTCGCTTCGTGGAGGCCCAATGATTCGACCATCTGCTCACGCATGATGAATTTCTGCACCTTGCCGGTCACCGTCATCGGCATTTCGTCGACGAACCGGATGTAGCGCGGGATCTTGTAGTGCGCAATCTGATCCTTGCAGAACGCCCGGATATCGTCCTCCGTCGCGCTCTGTCCCGGTTTGAGCACGATCCACGCGCAGACCTCTTCGCCGTACTTCGCATCCGGCACGCCGAACACCTGCACGGCCTGCACCTTGGGGTGACGGAACAGGAACTCCTCGATTTCGCGCGGATAGATGTTCTCGCCGCCGCGAATGAGCATGTCCTTCACCCGGCCGACGATGTTGCAATAGCCCTCTTCGTCGAGCGTGGCCAGATCGCCGGTGTGCATCCAGCCGTCGCGAATCGCTTCGCGCGTGCGGGGTTCGTCGTCCCAGTAGCCCTGCATCACCGAATACCCCTTGGTGCAGAGTTCGCCCTTTTCGCCGACGGGCACGATCTCCCCTGCGGCATCGACGAGTTTGACTTCGAGGTGTGGCTGCACGCGCCCGACCGTGGTCACGCGCTTTTCGAGCGGATCGGTCGTCGTGGTCTGGAACGACACCGGACTGGTCTCCGTCATGCCGTAAGCAATCGTCACTTCGCCCATGTGCATCTGATCGATCACGCGTTTCATCGTCTCGATGGGGCACGGCGAGCCGGCCATGATGCCTGTGCGCAGCGTATCGAAGTGGTAATTGCCGAAGTCCGGATGATCGAGTTGCGCGATGAACATCGTCGGCACGCCGTGCAGTGCCGTGCAGCTCTCCTCAGAGACGGCCGCCATCGTGGCCTTCGGATCGAACGCTTCACTGGGGAAGATCATCGTCGCGCCCGTCGACACGCAGGCGAGCACGGCGAGCACCATGCCGAAGCAGTGATAGAACGGCACCGGAATGCACAGGCTGTCACGCTCGGAGAAGTCCATCGCCATGGCGATGTAGCGACCGTTATTGACGATGTTGTGGTGCGTGAGCGTCGCGCCCTTCGGATTACCGGTCGTGCCGCTCGTGAACTGGATGTTGATCGGCTCGAAGCAGTCGAGCCCATCGGAGATTTTGCGCAGCGCGTCGAGGTTGGCGTCGGCGCCGAGCGTCACCACGTCGCTGAAATTCATCATGCCGGGGGTGGTCTCCATCCCCATGCGGATGATGGTGCGCAGCGTCGGAAACTTCTCCGACTGCAACTGGCCGGGGGCGCACGTCGCCAGTTCGGGCGCGAGCACGTTCAGCATGTCGAGGTAGCGCGAGGTCTTGAACGACTCCGCCGCGACGAGCGCCTTGCAGCCGACCTTGTTGAGCGCGTATTCCAGCTCGGCCATGCGGTAGGCGGGGTTGATGTTCACGAGAATCAGCCCGACACGCGCGGTCGCGAATTGCGTCACCAGCCACTCCACGCGATTCGGCGACCAGATGCCGACGCGGTCGCCCTTCTTCAATCCGAGGGCAATGAGCCCGGCGGCGAAGGTATCGACGTGTGCGATGAACTCGCGCCACGTCCAGTCCACCCCCTGCTCGCGAAACACGACGGCCTGACGCTCCGGAAACTTCGCCGCCGTCTCGGCAAGCAGTCCGAATACCGTGAGCGTCGACAGCGGTACGGTGGTATCACCCTTCACATACGACAGTCCATTACGAGGTACAACGCCCGCACCTTCCCGGCTTTCCATGCTTTTGTCTCCTGAAGCACTGCTGAAGTGGTGAATGCTGTCGCGTGACGACGATGACGCCGTCCGCCCCGGTGACGCGCGGTGAGGTCGAGGTGGCAGACGCTGTTGGCGCTGCCAGCGCAATTGGCACGAATCGCACGAATGGCGCGGGTGGGGCCTCCGGTGCTTTTGGCACCTCGGCCGCAGGGGTTCGGCCAATACTCGCCGACGGGGATTACGTCTCGCTGACGAAGGGCCTGCCTATCGCTGATATCACTGATTCAAGCGATGGAAAGCTTCTCTTCATAACAATAGCGCGTCACACAGAATTGACGTTTACGTTAACGTAATTTAAGTGACGAATCGAGTGGGGATGGCCCTGATGCAGGCAAGTCGCACCCCGTGTGCCGTGTGCTCGGGTGCTAGGTGCACCAGACGCTGATCGTGAATTCAACGCTGCGGACGCGCAAAAACAAAAGCCTCAGACATTCTCATGTCCGAGGCTTTCACCGTCTCGACGTCGCGACGCGCGTTTTCTCAACGCCTGCCACAACGCTTTGACTGACATTGCACGGCGCGCGGGCCGTACAACGCCGGAATTTACTTCTTCGAGCGCAGCTTCGAAATCGCAGCGAGTTGTGCCATCGCCTCGGCCAGTTCGGCCTGAGCGGTTGCGTACTCGATGTTCGATTCCTTGTTCGACAGCGCTTCTTCTGCACGGCGCTTGGCTTCGTTAGCCTTCGCTTCGTCCAGATCCTTACCGCGGATGGCGGTGTCGGCGAGCACGGTCACCGTGCCCGGTTGCACTTCGAGAATGCCGCCTGCGACGAAGACGAAGTCTTCGTTACCTGCTTCGTCCTCGATGCGCACCGCACCCGGCTTGATACGCGTGATCAGCGGCGTGTGGCCGGGCAGAATACCCAGCTCGCCGGCTTCGCCGGGCAGCGCCACAAAGCGCGCCTTACCCGAGAAGATTTCCTCTTCCGCGCTGACGACGTCTACGTGAATGGTTGCCATAATCGCTCCCGTTGAGTGTGATGAAGCGGCAGGCGCGCTAGTCCGGACATCGTCGTCCTCGCTTCGCTACCCCGCCCCGCAACAGTCACCTGCCGGACTTCGGTGGCGTCTCTCGCGAGACCCCGCCGTTGCCCGGCACTCAACCGTTTACTGCATCTTCTTGGCTTTTTCGAACGCTTCGTCGATCGTGCCAACCATGTAGAACGCCTGCTCCGGCAGGTGGTCGCACTCACCGTCGACGATCATCTTGAAGCCGCGGATCGTTTCCTTGAGCGGAACGTACTTGCCCGGCGAGCCCGTGAACACTTCTGCCACGTGGAACGGCTGCGACAGGAAACGCTGGATCTTACGCGCGCGGGCCACGGCGAGCTTGTCGTCCGGCGACAGTTCGTCCATACCCAGAATCGCGATAATGTCGCGCAGTTCCTTGTAACGTTGCAGCGTCGATTGCACGCGACGGGTCACCGTGTAGTGCTCTTCGCCAATCACGTTCGGGTCGATCTGACGCGAGGTCGAGTCGAGCGGGTCGACTGCCGGGTAGATACCCAGCGAGGCGATGTCACGCGACAGCACGACGGTGGCGTCCAAGTGACCGAAGGTGGTTGCCGGCGACGGGTCGGTCAAGTCATCGGCAGGCACGTACACGGCTTGCACCGACGTGATCGAGCCGGTCTTGGTCGACGTAATACGCTCTTGCAGCTTACCCATTTCTTCAGCCAGCGTCGGCTGATAGCCCACGGCCGACGGCATACGGCCGAGCAGTGCCGACACTTCGGTACCGGCCAGCGTGAAACGGTAGATGTTGTCCACGAAGAACAGCACGTCGCGACCTTCGTCGCGGAAGTGCTCAGCCATCGTCAGACCGGTCAGCGCCACGCGCAGACGGTTGCCCGGCGGCTCGTTCATCTGGCCGTACACCAGCGCGACCTTGTCCAGAACGTTCGAGTCCTTCATTTCGTGGTAGAAGTCGTTCCCTTCACGGGTACGCTCGCCCACACCGGCAAACACCGAATAACCGCCGTGTTCCTTGGCGATGTTATTGATGAGTTCCATCATGTTCACGGTCTTGCCCACACCGGCGCCACCGAACAGACCCACCTTGCCGCCCTTGGCGAACGGGCAGATCAGATCGATAACCTTGATGCCGGTTTCGAGCAGTTCCGTCGACGGCGACAGCTCGTCGAATGCCGGAGCCTTCTGGTGAATCGAACGGGTGTGTTCCTTGGCGATCGGACCGGCTTCGTCGATCGGACGGCCCAGCACGTCCATAATGCGGCCCAGCGTCGGCTTACCGACCGGCACCGTGATCGGCAGACCCGAGTTTTGCACCGTCATACCGCGGCGCAGGCCTTCGGAGGAACCCAGACAGATGGTACGAACCACGCCGTCGCCCAGCTGTTGCTGGACTTCGAGCGTCAGTTCCGAACCTTCCATGGTGAGCGCGTCGTAGATCTTCGGCATGCTGTCGCGCGGGAACTCCACGTCGATAACGGCGCCGATGCACTGTACGATCTTGCCTTCAATCAAAGCAGTACTCATCGCTTTTCCTTTAGATACTCAAATTCATTTCGCCTTACGGCGCATCGGCCCGTGCCACCGCTTACACTGCGGCGGCGCCACCCACGATTTCGGACAGTTCCTTCGTAATCGCTGCTTGACGGCCCTTGTTGTAGACCATCTGCAATTCACCGATCACGGTCTTTGCGTTGTCCGACGCGGCCTTCATGGCCACCATGCGGGCGGACTGTTCCGACGCCATGTTCTCTGCGACTGCCTGATACACGACAGCTTCGACGTAACGCACCAGCAGGGCATCGACGACCGTCTTCGCATCCGGTTCGTAGATGTAGTCCCACGAATGCTGTGCCGGCACCGCGCTCGCTTCTTCCGATTCGCCTTCGAGCTTCTCGGGCAGCGGCAGCAGTTGCTCGACCACGGCTTCCTGCTTCATCGTGTTGACGAAGCGGTTGTAAGCCAGGTACACGGCGTCCAGCTTGCCTTCGGCATACGCATCGAGCTGCAACTTCACAGCGCCGATCAGCTTGTCCAGGTGCGGGGTGTCGCCCAGTTGCACGACATGCGATACCACCTTCGCGCCGATACGGTTCAGGAAGCCGAAGCCTTTGCTACCGATGGCGGTAGCCTCGATCTTCAGACCCTGTGCTTCGATTTCCTTCAGCTTGTTCACCACGGCACGCAGCACGTTGGTGTTCAAGCCGCCGCACAGGCCCTTGTCCGTCGTCACCACGATGATGCCGGCGGCTTTCGCGTCGGCATGCTTCACCATGAACGGGTGGTGGTATTCCGGATTCGCCTGGCCCATGTGCGCCGCGATCTGGCGCACCTTGTCAGCGTACGGCCGGGCATGACGCATGCGTTCCTGCGCCTTGCGCATCTTCGACGCGGCCACCATTTCCATGGCCTTGGTGATCTTGCGCGTGTTTTGCACGCTCTTGATCTTGCCGCGAATTTCCTTCATTCCAGCCATTGCTTACTCCTTGTCTCGGCGCGACGTTCGTTGTTGCCTGAACATCGCGCCTTCCCGGGTCCGTTGAATAGTTACCGATTCAACCGGATTAGTAAGCGCCGGTCTTCTTGAAGTCCTTGATCGCAGCGTGCAGGGCAGCATCGTCGTCCTTCGAGAGATCTTTGGTCTCTTCGATACGACCGATCAGCGCGCCGTGGCTGGTCTTCAGAACTTCGCGCAGACCCTTTTCGAACGGCAGAACCTGGGCGATTTCGAGATCGTCCAGATAACCGTTGTTGGCGGCGAACAGCGACACGGCCAGTTCCCACACTTGCAGCGGCGCGAATTGCGGCTGCTTGAGCAGTTCCGTCACGCGGCGGCCGCGCTCGAGCTGCTTGCGGGTCGCTTCGTCCAGGTCCGAAGCGAACTGCGCGAACGCAGCCAGCTCACGGTACTGTGCGAGGTCGGTACGGATACCGCCCGACAGCTTCTTGATGACCTTCGTCTGCGCAGCACCACCCACACGCGACACCGAGATACCGGCGTTAATTGCCGGACGGATGCCTGCGTTGAACAGGTCGGTTTCCAGGAAGATCTGGCCGTCGGTAATCGAGATCACGTTCGTCGGAACGAATGCGGTCACGTCACCGGCTTGCGTTTCAATGATCGGCAGTGCCGTCAGCGAACCGCTTTGGCCCTTGACTGTGCCGTTGGTGAACTTCTCGACGTACTCTTCCGAGACGCGAGCAGCACGCTCGAGCAGACGCGAGTGCAGATAGAACACGTCACCCGGGTAAGCTTCACGGCCCGGCGGGCGGCGCAGCAGCAGCGAGATCTGACGATAGGCCCAGGCTTGCTTGGTCAAGTCGTCATAAATGATCAGCGCGTCTTCGCCGCGATCGCGGAAGTATTCGCCCATCGTGCAACCGGAGTACGGTGCGATGAACTGCATGGCGGCCGAGTCCGAAGCGGTGGCGGTCACGATGATCGTGTATTCCATCGCGCCGTGCTCTTCGAGCTTGCGCACCACGTTCATGATCGACGAAGCCTTCTGGCCGATCGCGACGTAGACGCAGGTCACGCCCTTGCCCTTCTGCGAAATGATCGTGTCGATGGCCACAGCGGTCTTACCCGTCTGACGGTCACCAATGATCAGCTCACGCTGGCCGCGGCCGATCGGCACCATGGCGTCGATAGCTTTCGTACCGGTTTGCAGCGGTTGCGAGACCGACTTACGCCAGATCACGCCCGGGGCAATCTTTTCGATTGCGTCGGTTTCCTTCGCGTTGATCGGACCCTTGCCGTCGATCGGCTGGCCCAGTGCGTCAACGACGCGGCCCTTCAGTTCCGGACCGACCGGCACTTCCAGAATGCGGCCCGTGCACTTGACGGTGTCGCCTTCCGAGATGTGCTCGTATTCGCCCAGAATCACGGCGCCGACGGAGTCGCGCTCGAGGTTCAGTGCCAGACCGAACGTGTTGCCCGGGAATTCCAGCATTTCGCCCTGCATCACGTCCGACAGGCCGTGGATGCGGCAGATGCCGTCAGTCACCGAGATCACGGTGCCTTCGTTACGGACTTCGGCGCCGCTATCGAGACCTTGAATCCGGCTCTTGATCAGTTCGCTGATTTCAGAGGGATTGAGTTGCATATGTGCTCCTGATATTCAATTCTTGCCGTCGCAGGCGTATCGCGCCGGCCTCAGGCCGTCAGCGACGTCCGCATAGCCGCCAGGCGGGCGCGCACCGAAGTGTCCAGCACCTCGTCGCCAACCACCACACGCACGCCACCGATAAGCGACGGGTCTACCGTCACGCTCGGGTTGAGCTTGCAGCCGAACTTGTGCTCGAGGCCCTTGACCAGCGAGGTCAATTGCTCGCCTTCGAGCGGGAAGGCGCTTTCGATCGTGGCGTCTGCCGAACCGGCAGCAGCGTTCTTCAACGCTTCGAACTGTTCGGCGACTTCCGGCATGGCTGCCAGACGGCCGTTCTCGACCACAGCGGCGACGAAGTTGCGCACTTCGGCGTCGGTCGATTTCACGGCGGCGGTCAGCACGTCGACAACTTGCGACGGCGAGACCTTCGGATCGTCGGCCAGATTGGCCACTTCGGGCAGCGCTGCCACTTGCGCCAGTTCGCGCACGAGCTGCGACCAGCGATTCAGATCGCCGGACTTGGCCACGCGGAACAACGCTTCGGCATACGGACGAGCGATGGTTGCGAGTTCGGCCATGATCAGAGCTCTGCCTTGAGTTGGTTCAGCAGGTCGGCGTGGGCCTTGGCGTCAACTTCACGCTTCAGGATCTGCTCGGCGCCCTTGACGGCCAGACCGGCAACTTCTTCGCGCAGCGTCTCACGAACCTTGACGGCCTGATTCTCGGCTTCTGCCTTGGCGTTGGCGATGATACGGGCCGCTTCGGCTTGCGCCTGAGCCTTGATCTCTTCAGCCACTGCCAGTGCACGCTTTTCGGCGTCGGCGATACGCTTCGCGCCTTCGTCGCGGGCTTCCGCGAGGGCTTGCGTGGAGCGCTTGTTGGCGGCTTCGAGTTCAGCCTTGCCCTTATCGGCGGCAGCCAGACCGTCAGCGATTTTCTTCGCGCGTTCGTCGATAGCCTTGATCAGCGGCGGCCACACGAACTTCATCGTGAACCATGCCAGGATCAGAAACACGACGGTTTGCGCGAACAGAGTTGCGTTTATGTTCACGGTGTTTCCTTTCGGTGATGCGAGTCGATTGGCAAAACAGCGCGCCCCATTGTGCCAGCTGGCTTGGGCGCGCCGTTCATGTCCAGTTGGCCGCGCGGGTCAATGCGCGACCGGCCGAAAGAAACTTAAGCGAGGCGCGACAGCAGCGGGTTCGCGAAGGCGAACAGCATGGCAACGCCCACACCGATCAGGAATGCAGCGTCGATCAGGCCGGCCAGCAGGAACATCTTCGTTTGCAGCGGGTTCATCAGCTCGGGCTGACGGGCGCACGCTTCGATGTACTTACCACCCATCAACGCGATACCCAGACAGGCGCCGATAGCACCCAGACCGATGATGATGCCGATTGCAATGGCGGTCAGACCCTGGATGTTGGCGATGAAAGCTTGCATGATTACTCCTTTTGGTTAGAGACTTGAAACTTTAAATTTGAAAAACTGGAAAAACCGAAAAACTTAACTTCCGCAGTGACCGATCAGTGATGGTCGTGCGCCTGGCCGATATACACCAGCGTCAGCATCATCATGATGAACGCCTGGAGCAACACGATCAGGATGTGGAAAATCGCCCATGCGGTGCCGGCAATGACGTGACCGACAAAACCCAGCACCGACGCATCCGCGCCAAAGCTCCAGATACCGCCCAGCAGAGCGATCAGCAGGAACACCAGTTCGCCGGCGTACATATTGCCGAACAGTCGCATACCGAGCGACACGGTCTTGGCACAGAATTCGATGATGTTGAGCAGCAGGTTCGGGATCCACAGCAGGAAGTGGTTACCGAACGGTGCAGTGAACAGCTCGTGCATGAAGCCGCCTGCGCCCTTGATCTTGAAGCTATAGAACAGCATCAGGATGAGCACGCCGACGGAGATACCGAGCGTGCCGTTCAGGTCGGCCGTCGGGACGATGCGGTGATGCGTGATGATGGAGCCCAGACCCACCCACTCGATCACCTTCGACGGCAGATCGACCGGCAGCAAGTCCAGCGAGTTCATGAGCGTGACCCAGACGAACACGGTCAGCGCGAGCGGAGCGATGAAGGCACGATTGCCGTGCACGATGCTCTTCGATTGGTCTTCGACCATTTCCACGAGCATTTCGACCGCCGACTGGAAGCGGCCCGGAACGCCAGCGGTTGCCTTGCGCGCGGCCATCCACAACACGAAGCAGCCCAGAACGCCCATCGCGATCGACCAGAACATCGTGTCCCAGTTGATGATCGAGAAATCGACGATGCTAGTCTGAGTCGAGCTCGCAAGGTTTTGCAGGTGGTGCGAAATGTACTCCGACGGGTTCGGAGCGTGGCCGGCTTCTACTGACATAGCGATCAAACACCCAATTATGAAAATCCGCACACGGTAGCGTGTCGACGCGTGAGCGGTATTTCCACCGCTACTTCAGTGCCATCGCAAGCCAATAGACCTTGAGCGTAAGCACAAAGGTGACCAGCAGCGCGACCCAGTGAACCCCGGGAAATGCGAACGCTACCGCCACCAATAACGCAATCGTCGTTGCTACCTTGATCGCCTCTCCCGTCACCAATGCGCCAACGGAGAGACGATCACCTGAAATTCTTAGCCGCAGCGCAAATAACGCGCCCGGGATCCAACCTATCGTTCCACCCAGCAGGGCGGATATCGCCGCGTTTTTTGGCGACGCCGAGAGTATCCACCAGGCCAGTGCCGCAATCAGCGACAACAGCACCTGGGCTCCCACCACCCTGAATGGAGTCACACGGGATGCGCGCCCCACATCGGGACCGAACAGGCGCTCGGCCTGCGCACGCGTGAGCGGAACGATGACTTCTGGCTGCTGCTCGTCGTCCCAAGCCTCTGATGTTGCATGTGCCGGCGCTTGCGGTTTCGGTTCCAAGTTCGACCGTGTTTTATCGGTCATCTCGTTGCCTCCCCGCCCGACTCGTGCAAACGAATGGGCTCTTCAAGCAGTTAAACCCGCGAGATTTTACGGGAAATTACGAAGCTCAGTCAATCTAAACGCGCAACAAATTCGCCGAAACTGCACAGTGCATGCTTCGATTTGGCGCCAACTCTCACGGAGCGCGATTTTCCTCATGGTGCAGCGCGGCATTACGCGCAAACGCCGCACAATCCCCGCAACTGACCTACGTTCCGCGCGCGATCAAACCCATTTCAGTGCAACGAACCCAATGAGCAGTGCCAGCAGATAAAACGGAATCGAAAGGTAGTGAAAGTGCCACCAGATTTTTTTCGATTTCGCCATGCGCAATGCAATCAGGTTCGCCAGCGATCCCACGGCGAGTCCGAAGCCGCCCACCGCCACACCGTGAGCAAGCGCCGGCCAGTTCTGCGTGTACTCCGCGAGCAGGATCGCTGCGGGAACGTTACTGATGAATTGTGACAACACCGCCGCCACGCCATAGGCCATCGCCCCGCTGGTGAAATCCAGATGTCCCAGTGCGGTGCGCACGAACGGCAACGCTGCGGCACCCCGCAGCACGACGAACATCAGCACGAAGATCGCGAGCAGCAACCAGTCGATGCCGAGCACCGCGTTGCGACGCGCGATCAGCAGCACCACGGCCACTCCCGCACACGCCCACGCGGCGAAGCCGTGATCGGCGAGCGTGACGAAAGCGACGAACAGCACCAGCGCCGTCCACAGCAACGGCCAGCGCACATCGTGTCGGGGGCCCTGCCGCTGGAAATGCAACGGACGCGAATCGAACGCAAACGCGCACACCGCGAGCAGCAACGCCATGAGCGCGAACGTAATCGGCGTCATCATCACGACGTACGCGCCGAATCCCATGCCGCTGCTTTGCCAGAGGAAGAGGTTCTGCGGATTGCCGAGCGGCGTGAGACTGGAGCCGGCGTTGACCGCCAGCGCGAGGAAGATGATCAGTCGCTCGATGCGTACCGGTGCGATCCGCGCGAGCGACTGCGCGAGCGGCACGACGGCGAACAGCGCGACATCGTTGGTGAGCAGCGTCGATAACGCTGCAGCAAACGTCACCATCAACAATGCCAGGCGACGCTCCGTGCGAAACGCGCGCAGCAACCGTTGTGCGAGCCAATCGAGAAAGCCGCTCTGATCGATTGCACGCGTGAGCATCAGCAATCCGGCGAGCGTCAGGATCGTGTGCCGATCGATACGTCCGAACAGTTCGCCAACGCTCGCCGGTTTCGCGATCTGAAGCACGACGAATGCCGCGAGCAGAATGAGCAGCACCTTGTCGTCGCGCACGCGCTCATAGGTTGCGCGCAATGCACGCATGATGCGCGACGCGGTGCCAGTCGCGCTTGCGGTCTGCGCAGAATCGCCCGGATCGCTCACGGAAAGATGATCAGGATACCGAAATTATTGAATTTACTCGGCACGAATGCGCGCGAGAATGCCATCGAGCGCGTCGAGGCTGCCGAAATCGATCGTCAGTTGCCCGGTGCCTTTGCGGCCGACCTTGATCTTGACGTTGGACGCGAGCAGGTCCGACAGTTCCTCTTCTAGACGCGTCACGTCGCGCCCACCCTCTTCCGCCGAACGACGACGAATGCCATCGCCTTGCGGCTTGAGCGATGCGTTCACGATGCGCTCGGTGTCGCGCACCGACAGGCGCTTGTTTACGACCTGATTCGCCAGCGTGATCTGCGTGGCCGCATCGACGGAGAGCAACGCGCGCGCGTGCCCCATGTCGAGATCGCCGGCGAGCAGCATCGTCTGCACGGGATGAGCGAGATTGAGCAAACGCAGCAGGTTCGACACTGCGCTGCGCGAGCGTCCGAGCGATTCTGCGGCCTGCTCGTGCGTGTAGTTGAATTCGCCGAGCAGACGCTGAATGCCCTGCGCTTCTTCGAGCGGATTCAGGTCTTCGCGCTGAATGTTTTCGATGAGCGCCATTGCGGCGGCGGCTTCATCGGGCACATCGCGCACGAGCACCGGGACTTCGGTCAGCCCTGCGATACGGGCGGCGCGAAAACGTCGTTCGCCCGCAATAATTTCGTACTTCTCACCATCGACACGACGCACGAGGATCGGCTGCATCAGCCCCTGCGCGCGAATGCTCGCGGCGAGCTCCTGCAACGCCCCTTCGTCCATACGGGTACGCGGTTGATACTTGCCTGCCTGAAGGCGTTCGAGCGGCATCACCGAAGGCGCGCCTTCGGCACTCGCCTCTGCTGCACCGTTGTGGTTATCGGCGTGTGCGCCCAGCAGCGCTTCGAGGCCGCGGCCCAGGCCCTTTTTTTTCAGTGCGTTGGTCTTGGTCGCCATGACAATGCGTTCCTGCGCGAATGCGCCTTACATAGTTTGAATGCGCGCGATCATTTCCGCGCCGAAGTCCAGATACGCCTTCGCGCCGCGCGAGGCGGGATCGAAGACGACGCCCGGCATGCCGTAACTCGGCGCTTCGGCGAGTCGCACATTGCGTGGAATGATCGCGTTGAAAACCTTGTCGCCAAAGTGCGACTTGAGTTGCTCCGACACTTGTTGCTGCAACGTGATGCGCGGATCGAACATCACGCGCAACAGACCGATCACCTTGAGGTCGCGATTCAGATTCGCGTGCACCTGCTTGATCGTGTTGACGAGGTCGGACAGTCCTTCGAGCGCGAAATATTCGCACTGCATCGGAATGATCACGCCGTGCGCGGCGCACAGGCCGTTCAGGGTGAGCAACGAGAGCGTCGGCGGGCAGTCGATGAGCACGAAGTCGTAGTCGCCGTCGACTTTCTCCAGTGCCTGCTTCAGACGCGTATCGCGATTCTCCAGCGAGACGAGTTCCACGTCGGCACCGGCCAGTTCGCGGTTCGCCGGCACAACGTCGTAATTGCCCGACTCGGAGCGCTGTGCGCTGGTGGCCACATCGATACCGTCGACCAGCACTTCGTACACGCTCGTCTCGAGCGCGGCCTTGTCGATACCGCTACCCATCGTCGCGTTGCCCTGCGGATCGAGGTCGACCAACAAGACACGCTGCCCGTGCGACGCCAGTCCGGCAGCGAGGTTCACCGTGGTGGTCGTCTTGCCGACGCCGCCCTTCTGATTGGCCACGCAGAAAATTTTCGCCATGCCGATGTAGTCCTCCGATTGCTGCCGTGTTGATGCGATTGATGCAGATGATGCCGGGATGCTGCCGGCGAAAGCGAACCTGTCCTGCCGTGCGCTGCGGATGCATCCCGCTAATTCGATTATCTGAGCAAAGCTCAGTTATTGCCTGATGCTGCGTGTCGGCCGGTGCGCAATGCGCCGGCGCGAAGTGCTCAGGGCGCGGCCTTCTGCGGTGTCAACACCAGTTTGTCGGTGTCGTAGCCTTGCTTGCGCAACTGGGCACGCATTTGATTCAGTGTGTCGTCGTCGATCTTCGGTGTGCGCGAAAGGATCCAGAGATACTCGCGGCTCGGCTCTCCGACGGCGGCATACTGATAGTCACCGTCGAGCACGATAACCCAGTAGTTCGCCCAAAGCCAGGGAATCCAGCGCAGCCAGTCCGGCGCGAACGTGACCTTGAAGCGTGCCGTGCCGGTACCCTGCCCGTCGGTGCGCGCAACACCGGAATCGCTCGCCCACGAACCGTCCTCCTTGCGACATTTGTTCGTGACATCGATCCTGCCGTCCGGTCGCGCGGCGTACTCCGCCGTCACGTCCGACACACATTTTCGCTCGAAGAAATTCGGGTAGCGTGCTATTTCGTACCATGTGCCGACATAGCGCGCCTTATCGATCTTCTGTACGGGACGCACGCGTGTGGTCAACGATTCCTGACCGGATTGCGCCCACGCCACTGCTGCAACCACCGACAATCCGACCATCACTGCGCCGGCCCAACGAGTCATTCGGGTCATCCCGTTACCTTTACGCGGAGCAAATGACGCTCGGCGTCGAGAAATGGCACATTCAACGCCAGGCGTTCGACGAGCTCGCAGCCGTCGGGCAATGCTAACTCGCTCTCGGCGGCGACACCCTTCATCGCCCAGAAGCTGCCCCCGGGGGCGAGCAAATTGCGAGCGAGGGTGACGAAGTCGGACAACTCGGCGAAGGCGCGCGACACAATGGCGTCGAACGGCGCAGGCACTTCCTTGCCCACGACGAGCGATTCGACGCGGCCGGTCACGACCGTCAGATTGGTCAGCTTGAACGTTGCGCGGGCTTGCGTGAGGAAGGCGGTCTTCTTATGGACGATGTCGTTCACCGTCACCTGCCAGTCGGGACGCACGATCGCGAGCACGACGCCGGGCAGTCCACCGCCGGAGCCCACATCGAGCACATGCGAAATCGGCTCGCGATCCAGACGCGGCAGAATCGACAGCGAATCGAGAAGATGCTTGATGACCATCTGTCGCGGGTCGCGGATCGAGGTCATCTGCAACGAAGCGTTCCACTTCGCCAGCAACATCTGATAATCGAGCAGGCGCGCCTGTTGTTCGGCATCGATCGACAGACCGAGTCGCTCGATCCCGTCGGCCAACAGCGTAGCCAGTTCGTTGCCGCCCGAGGCGGCATGACGCGAAGCAGTCATGAGGTCTCCGCGTCAGGCAGCGTGCTGGCCGCCGTCGTCGCCATCGGCGGCAACGCTGGCGTCGGCATTCGCTTGCTCCGGCGCACGACGGCGACCGAGTCCCTTCTTCAGGTGAATCATCAGCAACGAGATCGCGGCAGGTGTCACCCCCGAGATCCGCGATGCCTGACCCAGTGTCTCCGGCCGTTGCGCGTTCAGCTTCTGACGCACCTCGATCGACAGCCCACGCACGTCGTTGTAGTCGATGCTCGCGGGCAGCACGGTGTTCTCGTTGGCTTCCTTGCGCACGATCTCATCGGCCTGACGGTCGATGTAGCCTTGATACTTCACGGCGATCTCGATCTGCTCACGGATCTGACTGGCTTGCAACGTATCGTCGGCCAATGCCGTTTCCGGCGCCAGACGTCCGCCCTGTACTGCCATCAGTGCGTCGTAACCGACTTCCGGGCGACGCAGCAAATCGGCCAGCGAGTATTCGTGGTCGATGGCCTTGCCTAGCAGCGGCACGGCATCTTCCGCCGGGAACGTCTTCGGATTCACCCACGTCGATTTGAGACGTTCTGTTTCACGTGAAACAGCGTCGCGTTTCCGGCAGAACGCTTCCCAGCGAATATCGTCGACCACGCCAAGCTCGCGCCCCGCTTCCGTCAGACGCATATCGGCGTTGTCTTCCCGCAGCGAGAGGCGATACTCCGCGCGGCTGGTGAACATGCGATATGGCTCGGAAACACCGCGGGTAATCAGATCGTCGACGAGCACACCGAGGTATGCCTGATCGCGACGCGGGCACCATGCCTCGCGGCCCTGCACTTGCAGCGCGGCATTGATACCGGCGAGCAGACCTTGCGCGGCAGCCTCTTCATAGCCGGTCGTCCCGTTGATCTGACCGGCGAAGAACAGACCGGAGATGACTCGGGTTTCGAGCGAGCTACGCAGGCCGCGCGGGTCGAAGTAGTCGTACTCGATGGCGTAGCCGGGACGCAAAATGTAGGCGTTCTCCATCCCCTTCATCGAGCGCACGAGTTCTAGCTGCACGTCGAAAGGCAGGCTGGTGGAGATACCGTTCGGGTAGTACTCGTTGGTCGTCAGACCTTCGGGTTCAAGATAGATCTGGTGCGATGTCTTGTCGGCAAAGCGATGGATCTTGTCTTCGATGGACGGACAATAGCGCGGCCCGACGCCTTCGATGACGCCGGTGTACATCGGCGACCGGTCGAGCCCGCCACGGATGATGTCGTGGGTGCGCTCGTTGGTATGCGTGACCCAGCACGGCACTTGGCGTGGGTGCTGCTCGGGACGTCCGAGGAACGAGAAGACGGGGACCGGATCGAGATCGCCCGGCTGTTCTTCGAGGACGGAGAAATCGATGGAGCGCCCATCAATCCGCGGGGGCGTACCGGTTTTCAACCGTCCTTGCGGCAACTTCAACTCTTTGAGTCGAGCGGACAAGGTGATGGCTGCGGGATCGCCGGCGCGTCCACCCACGTAGTTGTTCAACCCCACGTGGATCTTGCCGTCGAGGAACGTTCCGGCGGTCAGCACGACGGCCCGGGCGCGGAAGCGCAGTCCGACCTGGGTGATGGCACCGACGACACGTTCGCCTTCGACGATAAGATCTTCGACGGCTTGTTGGAACAGCCATAAATTCGGCTGATTCTCGAGGCGATGACGGATGGCCTGCTTATAGAGAAGGCGATCGGCCTGTGCCCGAGTGGCGCGGACAGCCGGGCCTTTGGACGAATTCAGTATACGAAACTGAATACCGCCTTCGTCGGTCGCGGCAGCCATGGCCCCGCCGAGCGCATCGACCTCTTTGACGAGGTGGCCTTTGCCGATCCCGCCGATGGAGGGATTGCAGCTCATCTGGCCGAGCGTCTCGATATTATGGGTGAGCAGAAGTGTCTTACAGCCCATGCGGGCCGAGGCGAGCGCAGCCTCGGTGCCGGCATGGCCGCCACCCACCACGATCACGTCGAACTCGGTCGGATAAAGCATCGCAATATTGCCGCTGGCGGCAAACTCTCTGGATTCGGTAATTGCGGAATTATAGCGGTATTGCGATGCATCATTTGTAACCACGCAGTTGTTTCACGTGGAACGTGCGTGGAAAGCGACGGTTTTGGGGACTGTTTCACGTGAAACCTTGGCTCTGGAACCACAACCTTGGATCGCTCCCTCTCCCTCACCGACCTCCGGGCAGCGGAGATTACCGGCACCCCGACTGCGTTCCAACTTAAAGTCACTCCGTCAGGGCACCGGCAATCTCCGCCAAGCTTGCGTCCGGACACAACCAACGCGGTGTTCCCGTTCGTGTTTCACGTGGAACGTTTGATGGGTTGGGATGTTTTCGGGCGCGCGGCGTGAGATGCCTCCCCCGAAACCACAACCTCGGATCACTCCCCCGCCCTCACCCACCTCCGGGCTGCGAAGATTACCGGTACCCTGACTGCGTTCCAACTTAAAGTCACTCCGTCAGGGCACCGGCAATCTCCGCCAAGCTCGCGTCCGGGTGCAACCGACGCGGTGTTCACGCTCGTGTTTCACGTGAAACGTTTGATGGGCTGGGATGTTTTCAGGCGCGCGGCGTTAGATGCCTCCCCCGAAACCACAACCTCGGATCACTCCCCCGCCCTCTCCAACCTCCGGGCAGCGGAAATTACCGGCACCCTGACTGCGTTCCAACTTAAAGTCACTCCGTCAGGGCGCCGGCAATCTCCGCCAAGCTCGCGTCCGGACACAACCGACGCGGTGTTCCCATTCGTGTTTCACGTGAAACGTCTGATGGGCTGGGATGTATTCAGGCGCACGGCGGGAGATGCCTCCCCGAAACAACAACCTCGGATCACTTCCCCGCCCTCACCGATCTCCGGGCAGCGAAGATTACCGGCACCCCGACTGCGTTCCAACTTAAAGTCACTCCGTCGGGGCACCGGCAATCTCCGCCAAGCTCGCGTCCGGGCACAACCAACGCGGTGTTCACGCTCGTGTTTCACGTGAGACGTCAGCCGCCCGCAAATGCCAGTTTGCGAACCTCGTATCAAATAGATCGAGCCGGATGACCGCCACACCTTGATCGACATTCGGTGCCATTTGCGCCAGACCTCCCATCCCTAATCGGAGGATTCGCCAGACTTCCGCCCCACCGTCCACTCGCTGTCGACTCGGGCTGCCTCTTGCCTACCCACCCGAAGGGCGAATGTCTCAATGGCCACTCGCCCCTTCTCATACTCAAGCCGCACATACGAGCTTTGAGCTGAGGATGCATCAGCAGACGATGGCGCTTACGCGTTAGCGCACAGGGGTGGCTTTACTCGAAGCAAATAACCCGTCGAGCGACCACAGCAATCGTTGAGAATTCGACTGGCCATCGATAACACGATGGCTCTTTGCCAGCATCCTCTTTAGGTCCTGGACGACACCGCCCAGAGTTCGCGAGCACTTTCAAGAGTACGTTCAACGATGCGGACGCATCGGGCAACACTGGTGGATCCGCATAAGGGAGTACCGAGCAACTCGGTGCGAGAAGGACCGGCCGGGAGTGTTCCACGTGAAACGTGGGCTTACGGTGACACTCGCCCCGCCTGCGCAGCCAATCCGGATCGTGGATGCGGCAGAAGTCGCTCGACTCGCAGGTTCGTTCGGCGATGCGTCGTTTCGCGTGAAACACCAATTCAACGATCACCCGATGTATCGCCTAGAGAACACCCAGTTGCCGTCCTTCCTTGGATCAGACCTCGATAGCTCCGAACGCATGTCCTTCGCGAATCCGCCGTTCTGTCTCGGTGCATGGTCCGCCCAATCGTGTTCCACGTGAAACACAAATCCAGTGAGTTCGAACGTCGAACGTGAAGATGTCGTTCCGGAGTATCCGGCACCACTGGGCGGCATGCGAGTCTGGAGACCGTGGACGTAGGCTCACCTGCCCTTTTCGATGAACGTTCGCACGCTACCGGGAAATCACGATCACAAGGAGGCTGAAGCTCGTCGAGTTGCCGGGCAAGCTACCTCGGATATTTGAGTGGTGGGGATTGGGGATGCCCTGACGGAGCGACTTTAAAGTTGGAGCGCAGTCGGGGCATCCCCAATCCCCACTGCCCGGACGAATGAGAGAATCGCGCCGCAATAGCGGGATGTGGTTCAAGCTGGAGCGAAGAAACACGAACAGCGCACCAGTACAGCAAGTCGCGAAACCAGATCACGTCCAGAAATAGCGAGAGCACATCCCCCGGAAATCTGACTGGTGGGGATTGGCTGTGCCCTGACGGAGCGACTTTAAAGTTGGAGCGCAGTCAGGGTACCGCCGATCCCCACTGCCCGGATGAATGAGAGAACGACGCCGCGATACCGGGATGTGGTTTAGAGCAAGCGGGAAGAAGCGCAAACCCTCGTACAGCCGAAGCATGTCAGGAAATCAGGCACGTCCGGAAATCCCACAGACGCACTCCCCGGAAATCTGACCGGTGGGGATCGGCGGCACCCTGACGGAGCGACTTTAAAGTTGGAGCGTAGTCAGGGTGCTGCCGATCCCCACTGCCCGGATGGATGAGAGAACGACACCGTGATAGCAGGACGTGGTTCCACGTGAAACACCAGAAGCAAAGAAACAAAACCCACCGCCGCAAACTCCAAAGCAAGCCCCACCACCGAACGCCCCACCCCTCGACGCGCCGCGTTATCCACATCCCAGTCCACCGCACGAAATCCGTTTTCAGGAATTTGCTTTTCTGTGGATAACCCTGCACGTCAATTTCACTCGATTTTCGAAAAAATCCCGCAACCCCTTATTGCGGCAGTGCGCCATAGATTTGAGTTACCCACACATATCCACAAGCAACTGTGAATAAGTGACTTAGCACACAATCGGGATAACTTTCCGGGTCCACCCAAAATAATTGGGGACGGATACCCGACACGAACGACCGTTCGCTAACCATCGAGGGAGGCGGAAAAGAAAAAGCCCGCCGAACGGCGGGCTCCTTCATCGCTTCCAATCAAAGCCAAATCGGCAAAACCGTCAGGCTGCCTTCTTGGCCAACCCCAGGTAAGTCTCGATGACCTTCGGGTTGGTTGCCAGCTCCTGTGCAGGGCCTTCCAGCGCCAGCTCGCCCGTCTCGATGACGTAGGCATAGTCGGCGACCTGCAAGGCCGCACGGGCGTTCTGCTCGATCAGGAGCGTCGCCACGCCCGTCTTACGCAGATCGTTGATGATGTGGAAGATTTCCTTCACGATCAGCGGCGCCAACCCCAGGCTCGGTTCGTCGAGCATCAGCAATTGCGGCTTGGCCATCAACGCCCGGCCCACGGCGAGCATCTGACGCTCACCGCCCGACAGCGTGCCGGCCTGCTGCACACGGCGCTCCTTGAGCCGCGGGAAAAGCTCGTAGACCACTTCCATCTGGTCCAGGAAGTTCTTCTCCCCCGCCTTCTTGCGACGATAAGCCCCCAGCAGCAGGTTGTCCTCAACGGTCATCGTCGAGAACAGCTCGCGCTTCTCCGGCACCAGACACATACCGCGCGAGACACGCGCCTCGATGGTCAGCGCCGACATCTCCTGACCGAGATAGGCCACGCTACCCTTGCTCGAACCATTGTGCGGCAACGCCCCCATGATGGCGTTGAGCATCGACGACTTGCCCGCACCGTTCGGACCGATCACGGTGACGATCTGCCCCGCGCCAACCCGCAGATGCGCCCCATGCACCGCCTCGACTTTGCCGTATGCGACGGCGAGGTCCTTGACCTCAAGAATCGCGTCTGCCATCACTCCACTCCTCCAAGGTACGCTTCGAGCACCGCCGGGTTCTTCTGCACGTCTTCCGGCAGCCCCTCGGCAATCTTGGTGCCGAACTCCATCACCACCAGGTGATCGGTCAGATTCATCACGAAGTCCATGTCGTGCTCGACCAGCAACACGCTCATCCCCTCGTCCTTGAGCTTCTTGAGCAGATCGCCCAGCGCCTGCTTCTCCTTGTAACGCAGACCAGCGGCCGGCTCGTCGAGCAGCAGCAACGTCGGATCGCACGCCAACGCACGCGCAATTTCCAGAATACGCTGCTGCCCCAACGCCAGACTGCCCGCTTCGTCGTACATGTGCGCGCCAAGGCCCACGCGTTCGATCTGAAGCTTGGCTTCGTGCAACAGCATGGCTTCTTCGTGACGATCCAGACGCAATACGCTGGACCACACACCGCCCTGCGGACGACGACGCAGCCCGTTCTTGTCACGCAGATACGCACCGATCGCCACGTTCTCGAGCACGCTCATATGCGGCATCAGACGCACGTGCTGGAAGGTCCGGCCAATGCCGCGCTTCACGATCTCGCGCGAAGGCAGACGGTCGATACGCTCACCCAGGAACGATATCTCGCCACGCGTGGCCTGCAACACGCCGGTCACGAGGTTGAAGGTCGTCGACTTGCCGGCGCCGTTCGGACCGATCAGACCGACGATCTCGCCCGCCTTCACTTCGAACGACACGTCGTTCACGGCCACCAGACCGCCGAACTCCTTGCGTGCCTTTTCCAGCTTGAGCACCACTTCGCCCACGGCCGGCTTCGGACGATGTCCCAGCGCGTCTGCCTGCTCCGGCGCCTTCGCGACACGACGTGCCGGGAAGATCTTGCCGAAGAACGGCCACACGCCGTCGCGCGCATATTGCAGCAGCAACACCAGCAAGATGCCGAAGACGATGGTCTCGAAGTTGCCGTTCGCGCCCAACAGCACCGGCAGAATGTTCTGCAAGTAGTCCTTGAGCACCGTCAGGATCGCCGCACCCAGCACCGCGCCCCACACATGCGACACGCCCCCGACCACCGCCATGAACAGATATTCGATGCCGTGGTTCAGGTTGAACGGCGTCGGGTTCACGGCACGCTGCAAGTGCGCGTACAGCCAGCCCGAGATCGCCGCGAGGACCGCCGCGTAGACGAAGACAACGACCTTCATCCAGGCGGTGTTCACGCCCATCGCCTCGGCCATCACGCCGCCGCCCTTGAGCGCGCGAATGGCACGACCGGGACGCGAATCCAGCAGGTTCTTGATCGACACCACCGCCAGCACGACCACGATCCAGATCAGGTAGTACATCTGACGCCCGCTCGCCAACTCCAGACCAAACAGATTGATGGTCGGGATGTCGTTCAGGCCGTCGTACTTGCCCAGGAATTCGAGGTTGCCGAACAGGTAGTACAGCGCCAGCCCCCACGCAATCGTACCCAGGGGCAGGAAGTGGCCCGACAGCCGCATCGTGATCGCGCCGATGATGAGCGCGGCACCCGCCGTAATCACCACACCGACGAGCAGACCCAGCCACGGCGAAGCGCCGTAGGCCGTCGTCAGATACGCCGTCGCATACGCGCCCAGACCGACGAAGGCCGCCTGTCCGAACGACGTCATGCCGGCCACGCCGGTGAGCAGCACAAGGCCGATGGCGACAATGCTGTACAGGCCAATGTAGTTGAGCAGCGTCACCCAGTATTCAGGCAAACGCACCGGCGCCGGCAGTACCGGCAACACGGCCAGCAGCACCAGGAAAATCAGGAAGTATTTGTTTTTCATTCTGTGGTCCGCCCCGGCTTATTCCTCGTCTTCTTCCACATGCTTGCTCGTGAGCGACAGCCACAGCAGCACCGGAAGGATCAGCGTAAAGACGATGACCTCTTTGTACGCACTCGCCCAGAACGACGAATACGACTCCAGCAGGCCCACGAGAATGGCGCCGAGCGCCGCGACCGGATAGCTCACCAGACCGCCGATGATCGCGCCCACGAAGCCCTTGAGACCGATCAGGAAGCCCGATTCGTAATAGATGGTCGTGATCGGCGCGATCAGAATGCCGCACAGCACGCCGAGCACCGCCGCCAGCGTGAACGCCAGACGACCGGCCTGCACCGTGCCGATACCGACCAGACGCGCGCCCAGACGATTCACCGCCGTCGCACGCAAGGCCTTGCCCGAGAGCGAACGATCGAAGTAGAAGTACAGCGCCAGGATCATCACGACCGACACGCCGACCACCCACAGGCTCTGCCCGGACACCATCACCGAACCGATGTTGAAGCTCGCGTCCGAGAAGGCCTGCGTGCGCGAACCCTCGGCACCGAACATCACCAGACCCAGGCCCGTGAGCGCAAAGTGCACGCCGACCGAGACGATCAGCAGCAACAAGGTGCTGGCTTCGGCCAGCGGCTGATACGCCAGACGGTAAAGCATCGGTCCCATCGGCACGACGAGCAGCAGCGTGACGGCGATCTGCACGAGCATCGGCAAGGTCATCGGCGCGAGCGCCTTGACCACGAAGAACACGGCAATCGGGAACACGAGATATTTGCCCGCAAACACCGGCACAAGGCGACCCGCCAGTTTGCGACGCTCACTGTGACGCAGCAGGCTGGTCGTCTCCACGATGAACGTGCAGATGCCCATCGCCAGGAGCAGCCAGCTCGTCAGCGGAAACTTCTGGGTCTGGAGTGCCGCCAGCGTGAGCGCGCCATACGACACGAACTCGCCCTGCGGAATGAAGATGACGCGGGTGACGGAGAACACCAACACGAGCGCCAATGCCAGCAAGGCATAAATCGCACCCGTGGTGATGCCGTCCTGCGCCAGGATGGCTGCAATCGAAAGATCCATGCTCCTCTCACTTCGTTTGAGTACTTCTTGAACCGGCTGGCGACACAGCCGGTGTGATGCACGGTGTAGCGCGCTGCCACCCCGTTCCCCTTCAGTTCGATACACCTCGCACGGTCCCCGTGTCGCAGCGCAGCGAATTATGAATTGTATAAATCGTTATGCATTGGTAAAACCCGGGTGACTACTGAGATGACGCAATCGTCCGAGCGCTTCGACGCCTCCCGGTCTCCTCCGGAGGCGCCTTCGTGCGCCGGTCACCCGCTACTTCACGTACTTTTTCACGTACCTTTTCAAAGACTTCTCGCCGTACCGCGTCCTGCCCGCTCCGACCGATCCCATACAGCCCCGCCGGCTGCCGTGATCACTCGGGCGACCAGGACAACTCAGGCAGCCTTGCGGCGACGGCGCGGCTTGGTCGGCAGCGACGGCGCATCGGCCAGCACTTCCGGCGGCAACGCTTCGCGCACCACGTCGAGCAGCCGGTAGATTTCGGCGAGCGTGTCGCGCCCGACCTTGTCTTCCAGATAGCGATAGCGCTCCTCGACCAGCGGGCCGAGCTTCTTGCACAGGGCGCGGCTCGACGGCGTAAGCGACACCATCACGCGACGCTGGTCCGCCGCCACCCGGCGACGCATGATGAGCCCTGAAGCCTCCATGCGCTCGAGCATGCCCGACAGACTGGGGCTCAGGATGCAGCACTCGCGTGCGACCTGCCCGATCTCCATTTCCCCGGATTCGCTATCGTTGACGGCCCGTATGACACGCCATTGTTGTTCCGTGATGTCGTAGCAATTGAGCAAGGGGCGGAATAAGCCCATCACCGCTTCACGCGATTGCAGCAACACCAGGGATAGGTTGCGGTGTTCGAATTCACCCGTCATGGATTTACGCTCGAAAGGATCGTCCGTTCAGCCCCCCGGCTGCGGCGATCAGGTTGGGACAATGCGGCCTCTCTTGTGCCGCTCGCAAATGCATGTCCTGCCGTCTCTTTGCGATGCGCGAAACTACCACGCTCAAAAAAAACGGGCGCGAACGCCCGTTCTTTCGGCCCGTCTGGTCAAACCGGGCGCTAGTACCGCAGAAATTTTCGATGTGACAGCGGGGCATGCCTGCATGCTATAGGCAGCCCCGACGCGCATCAGTTCGCCAATTTCCACTTGCCGTCGACGATTTGCACCATCACGCGCGAGCGCTGGTCCAGACCGTTGTGGTCGTTCTTGCTCATGTTGAAGATACCGGCAGTGCCCGGCATGTCCTTCACGTTCTCGAGCGCGTCGCGCAGCGCGGCGCGGAATTCCGGCGTGCCCGGCTTGGCCTTCTTCAGTGCGACCGGAATCGTCTTTTGCAGCAGCAGACCGCCGTCCCAGGCGTGGCCGCCGAAGGTCGAGATCGAACCGGCGCCATAGGCCTTTTCATAAGCGGCCTTATAGGCGGCAGCCGACTTCTTCACCGGATTGTCGTTCGGCAGTTGCTCGACGACGAGCAGCGGGCCGGCCGGCAGGAACGTCCCTTCGCAGTCCTTACCGCAAACGCGCAGGAAGTCGTTGTTCGCCACACCGTGCGTCTGATACAGCTTGCCCTTGTAGCCGCGCTCCTTGAGCGAGCGTTGCGGCAGCGCTGCCGGCGTGCCCGAACCGGCGATCAGCACGGCGTCCGGGTTCGCGCCCATGACCTTGAGCGTCTGGCCGGTCACCGACGTGTCGGCGCGGTTGAAGCGCTCGACTGCCACGACCTTGATCTTCTTCAGATCGGCGGCCTTCTGGAATTCCTTGAGCCAGCCTTCGCCGTAGGCGTCTGCAAAGCCGATGAACGCGGCGGTCTTCACGCCGTTGTTGGCCATGTGCTCGGCGATCGCCGTGGCCATCAGAATGTCGTTCTGCGGGGTCTTGAAGGCCCACGTGCGCTTCTCGTCCATCGGCTCGACGATGGCGGCGCCGGCGGCCATCGAGATCACCGGGGTCTTCGTCTCGGCAGCAACGTCGACCATCGCCAGCGAGTTCGGCGTGACGGTCGAGCCGAGCACGGCGTCGACGTGATCTTCACTGATCAGCTTGCGCATGTTCTTGACGGCGGTCGTGGTGTCGGTCGCGTCGTCGAGCACGATGTACTGCACCGACTGACCGTCGATGGTCTTGGGCATCAGTGCAATCGTGTTCTTCTCGGGAATGCCCAGCGAAGCCGCCGGACCGGTCGCCGACAGCGACACGCCAATCTTCACCTGAGCGTTCGCAACGCCCGCGACGAGCATCATGGCCGATGCCATGCACAGCAACTTCAGTTTCATTTGGGTCTCCTCACAAAAATTTCGAATTCGTTTTTTTGATACGTCGTTGCGGTCGATGTGACGGATGCGACAGCGTTTTGACATCACCACCGTCACATTAACCGACCGCTCAGTCGGTAAATTGTCGCCCATCTTACGGGCACGGATGCCAGTTCGTAAAGTGCGGTTTCCCCACGTGTGGCATCCGCCACAGCGAGCATGCCGTCATCCGCCCCGCGAGCGCAACATCAACCGCGCAAAAAGGCGTCGTAACCGGTCTTCACGATCAGCACCGCAAGCACGGCAAGAAACATGCGCCGCACGAAGCCCACGCCGTGCTTGAGCGCGAGACGGCTGCCGACCTGGCTGCCCAGCACGTTCATGACCGCCATGGCCGCGCCGAGCTGCCACCACACGTGCCCGCTCATGCCGAACAGCAGGAGTGCTGCCAGATTCGTCGCCACGTTCACGATCTTCGAGGACGCCGACGCGTTCACGAAGTCCTGCCCGAACAGGCGTACGAACAGGAACACCAGGAAGCTGCCCGTGCCAGGGCCGAAGAAACCGTCGTAGAAGCCGATGGTGCCGCCCACGGCGATCGCCATGAGGGTCACCCCCGTGCCGCCCTTCACAGGGGCGTGAACCGTCCCGAAATCCTTTTTACGCAGTGTGTAGACCGCCACGGCCACGAGCACGAACGGCAACACCTTGCGCAACACATCGGCCGGGACATGCGTGACGGCGTATGCGCCGCAGAACGAGAAGACGAAAGCAGCAAGCGTCGCGGGCAGCACGATGGCCCAGCGCAACTGAATGCCGCGCGCGTAACGCAGCGCAGCCGACGCCGTGCCCCAGATGCCGGCCATCTTGTTGGTGCCAAAGAGCAGCGGCGGCGCCGCATTCGGGAAGACGGCGAACAGCGTCGGCACGGAAATCAGTCCACCGCCGCCAACGACCGCGTCGACCAGTCCGGCCAGGAAAGCTCCGCCCGCGAGCATCAGCAAATCGCTCAGCGCCCAACTCGTCAACATACATTCCCCATACACGACACCCCGAACCACCGCCCCGCCCCGTGCTACGGGGCCGGCCAGACGAAAACGGCGAGCATAGCGTTTTTATTCCGCATTGCGCGTACTAAAGCGGTGCGATTCTCGCAACACGGCGTAAAAGCCGGCCCGAACGCCAGTTTCATGCGGGAAAACGGGGAAACGAAACGAGAAGCGCGCGAAGCGAGTTCGTTGACGGATACCAAGGGAGATGTCCTGAAGCAGGCGCTGCGATGAAAGGGACAGGGATGGATGCTGCTCGCCGGCGTCGTGAGCGATGCGACCGTGGCGGCCATGGCGTGGCGCCGGGGGAAGGCTTCACGAACTCGCGAAGCACAATATAAAAAGCGCTGTTGGAGTCTTCTCCAACAGCGCTTTCTTTTTTGGCGGTGCGCGTTATCGCGCTTGTTGTCTCCTCGTTCCTCGCCCCTATATCCTGCTGTGACGCGAACTGAGGGAGAGAATAAAGGAGCACCCAATGCACCACAAGTCAGCATTTACCCCTACGAATTAGGTTTTTTCTGACATTCATGCGCCAGGGTGATGAGCGGACGCCCCACAGGAGTGCATTTCCGCTCAAACGTCTTCCCGAATTCGCTCTTTTCGGGACGCCCGACCTCTCATTTATGACTGCTGCGACATCGCTCTGAAGAACCGGCTACGGGCCGTCAGTTCACCCACCAGACCACGCCGGAACGACAGCACACAGATGATGAAGATCGCGCCGATGACGATCGTCACCGACTCGCCGAGCGTCTGGAACCACGTCACGCCGGTCGCCGTCGCCAGCCAGTTGCCGATATCGCCGAGCTTGTTCTCCAGCACGATGATCACTACGGCACCGACCACCGGCCCGAGCATCGTGCCCAGACCGCCGACCAGCGTCATCAGAATCACCATGCCCGACATCGTCCAGTGAACGTCGGTGAGCGTCTCGAAGCCTAGCACCACGGTCTTGGTCGAGCCGGCCAGCGCGGCGAGCGTCGCCGAGAGCACGAATGCCAGCAGCTTGAAGCGATCGACGTCGTAGCCGAGCGAGATGGCACGCGGCTCGTTCTCCTTGATCGCCTTGAGCACCTGCCCGAACGGCGAATGCACGATACGCATGATGAGCAGGAAACCCAGCGCACAGATCGCCAGCACCACGTAGTACAGCGTCAGATCCGAGTCGAGCGGCAACAGGCCGAACAGTGCGCCGCGCGGCACGCCTTGCAGGCCGTCTTCACCACCGGTGAACGGCGCTTGCAGACAGAAGAAGTAGAACATCTGGGCGAGTGCGAGCGTGATCATCGCGAAGTAGATGCCCTGACGCCGAATCGCCAGCAAGCCGATCACCAGCCCCAGCACGGCCCCTGCCACCACGCCCGCGAGAATGCCCACTTCCGGCGTGAAGCCGAGATTGCGAATCGCATAGCCGGTAACGTAGCCCGCACTGCCGAAGAAGGCCGCGTGACCGAACGACAGCAGTCCCGTGAAGCCCAGCAGCAGATTGAACGCGCACGCGAAAAGCGCGAAGCACAGTACCTTCATGACGAAGACCGGATAAGCGCCGGCGAACGGCGCCACGATCAGGGCAAGCAGCAAAAGGGAATACAGCACGCGTTGTTGCATCGGTTGTTGCATTGTCCGCCCCTTACTTTTGTTTGCCGAACAGCCCAGCCGGGCGCAGCAGCAACACGATCACCATGATGAAGAACACCACGGTCGCCGAGGCTTCCGGGTAGAACACCTTGGTGAAGCCTTCGATCACCCCGAGCATCAGCCCCGTGACGATCGAGCCCATGATGGAGCCCATGCCGCCGATCACGACCACCGCAAACACGGTGATGATCATCGACTGCCCCATGAGCGGCGAGATCTGGATGACGGGCGCGGCGAGCACACCGGCGAACGCGGCGAGCGCGACACCGAAGCCGTACGTGAGCGTGATCATCAGCGGCACGTTCACCCCGAACGCTTCCACGAGCTTCGGGTTCTCCGTGCCGGCGCGCAGGTACGCACCGATCTTCGTCTTCTCGATGATGAACCACGTCGCAAAACACACCACGAGCGACGCGACGACCACCCAGGCGCGATAGTTCGGCATGAACATGAAGCCGAGGTTGGTGGCGCCGGACAGCGCTTCGGGCGCGTCGAACGGCTGACCGGACACGCCGTAGATCGAACGGAACACCCCTTCGAGCACGAGCGTGATGCCGAACGTCAGCAGCAGACCGTAAAGATGATCGAGTTTGTAGATCCAGCGCAGCATAGTGCGCTCGATGACAATGCCGACGATGCCCACCACGACGGGGGCGAGAATCAGCATGACCCAATAGTTGAGGCCGAGATAATTGCCGCCCATCCAGGCGAGCATGGCCCCCAGCATGAACAACGCGCCGTGCGCGAAGTTGATCACGTTGAGCAGGCCGAAAATCACCGCCAGGCCGAGACTCAGCATGGCGTAGAACGAGCCGTTCACAAGTCCCAGCAGCAGTTGGCTCAACAGCGCCGGTAGGGGGATGCCTAGTAATTCCATCGAAATCGATTCTCTGGCAGAAAGGTCGCGACGGGACAGGCGTCCCGCCGCTATCGTTGCATCGTGACTTGTTGACTACGCGATGACGTTGCTGCGCTTACTTGAGCTTGCAGGTCGATTCGGCTTCCGTGGTGAAGGCCTTCTCACCCGGAATCGTGGCGACTACCTTGTAGTAGTCCCACGGCGCCTTCGACTCGGCCTTCGACTTCACCTGCATCAGGTACATGTCGTGGACCATGGTGCCGTCCTTGCGGATGTAACCCTTGCTGAACATGTCGTCGATCTTGATCTTGTGGAGCTGCTCCATGACCTTGTCGGCGTCCGTCGTGCCGGCAGCCTGCACCGCCTTCAGATACGTCGTCGTTGCCGAGTAGTCGCCGGCTTGCAGGCTCGACGGCATCTTCTTCATCTTCTCGAAGTAACGCTTGGCGAAGGCGCGGGTCTTGTCGTCCTTATCCCAGTACCAGCTGTCGGTCAGGTACATGCCTTCGGTGTTATCCAGACCGAGCGAGTGAATGTCGTTGATGAACACGAGCAGACCGGCGATCTGCATCTTGCCCTTGATCCCGAATTCCTTCGCCGCCTTGATCGCGTTGATGGTGTCGCCGCCGGCGTTCGCAAGACCGAGCACTTGTGCACCCGACGACTGCGCTTGAAGCAGATACGACGAGAAATCGGACGCCGAAAGCGGATGACGCGTCGCGCCCTTGACCGTGCCGCCGTTGGCCTTGACCACGTCTGCGGTCGCCTTCTCCAGTGCGTGACCGAACGCGTAGTCGGCGGTCAGGAAGTACCACGACTTGCCACCAGCCTTCACGACGGCCGAGCCCGTGCCGCGCGCAAGCGCGACGGTGTCGTACGCGTAGTGCACGCCGTACGGCTGGCACTGGTCGTTGGTGAGCGCGTCGGAGCCGGCGCCGACGTTGATGTAGACCTTTTTCTTCTCAGCCGAGACCTTGTTCATCGCGAGACCGGTACCGGAGTTGGTACCGCCGATGAGCATGTCAACGCCACCACGGTCGAACCATTCGCGCGCCTTCGAGGCAGCGACGTCGGCCTTGTTCTGGTGATCGGCCGTGACCAGTTCCACCGGCTTGCCGAGCACCTTGCCGCCGAAGTCGGCGATGGCCATCTTGATGGCTTCGGCACCGCCCTGCCCGTCGATGTCGGTGTACAGGCCCGACATATCGGTGATGAAACCGATCTTCACCGTGTTGCCATCGGCATGGGCCTGCGAGGCCATTGCCGCAAAACCGAACGCAGCCGCAACGGCCAACGCCTTCATCCGCATCGTCATCTTCGTCTCCTTCGTGGATTTGATCGCCTGGGTCCATCGCCCGGCATGCGCGCTACGCGTGCGCGCCGGGTAGCTCACCTCATACGCCCAACAACTCGTGCAGCACCGGCATCTTCGTCTCCAGCTCCGGAGCGCCGAAGCGCTCCACGATCTTGCCGTGCTCCATCACATAGAAGCGATCGGCCAGCGGAGCCGCAAAACGGAAATTCTGTTCCACCATCACGATGGTGTAGCCCCGCGCCTTGAGCGTGGTGATCATGCGCGCCAACGTCTGCACGATCACCGGCGCGAGGCCTTCGGAGATTTCGTCGAGCAACAACAAATTGGCGCCGGTGCGCAGAATGCGCGCGACTGCCAGCATCTGTTGCTCGCCACCCGACAGACGCGTGCCCTGACTGTGGCGTCGCTCTTTCAGGTTGGGAAACATATCGTAGATCTCGTCGAGCGACATGCCGCGCCCGCCGTCCTCGCGACGATTGCCACTCATGCCGATATACGGCGGCAGCAGCAAGTTCTCCTCGCACGAGAGGCTGGCGAAAATGCCGCGCTCTTCCGGGCAATAGCCCACGCCGTGATGCGCGACCTTGTACGTCGGCAGATGAATCGTCTCTTCACCTCCGATGCGAATCGATCCCTGACGCTGACCGGTCAGGCCCATGATCGCGCGCAGCGTGGTGGTACGCCCGGCGCCGTTGCGACCGAGCAGCGTGACGACTTCACCACGCCCGACCGTGAGATCCACGCCGTGCAGGATGTGCGACTCGCCGTACCAGGCCTGAAGCCCTTCGACTTCCAGCGCCGGAACGTTCGTCCCGTTCTTGCGCTCGCCACCCTGATTGCCACCGTTACCGTACATAGCCGTCCTCACCCGTGGGCTCCCTGCATTTCGCCTTCCGCCGTGCCCATATAGGCTTCCATCACTTGCGGATTCTTCGACACTTCGTGATACGGCCCTTCGGCGAGCACCTCGCCGCGCTGAAGCACGGTGATGGTGTCGGAGATGCCGGCAATCACGTTCATGTTGTGCTCGACCATCAGGATCGTGCGACCTGCCGAAACCTTCTTGATGAGCGCAGTGACGCGATCGACGTCTTCGTGCCCCATGCCTTGCGTGGGCTCGTCGAGCAACATCAGTTCGGGCTCCATAGCAAGTGTGGTCGCGATCTCGAGTGCACGCTTGCGCCCGTAGGGCAATTCCACGGTAAGCGTATGCGCGAATTCGGTGAGGCCGACTTCCGCGAGCAGTTCCATCGCGCGGGCGTCGAGCTGGCGAAGCGTGCGGCTGCTGCTCCAGAAGTGGAACGCGGTGCCGAGGTTGCGCTGCAAGCCGATACGCACGTTCTCGAGCACGGTGAGGTGCGGGAACACGGCGGAAATCTGGAATGAGCGGATGATGCCGCGGCGCGCGATTTGCGCGGGCGCTTCGCGGGTGATGTCTTCACCGTTGAAGGTAATGGTCCCGGCGCTGGGCACGAGGAATTTCGTCAGCAGGTTGAAGCAGGTCGTCTTGCCGGCGCCGTTCGGGCCGATCAACGCATGAATGGTGCCGCGCGCGACGCGCAGGTCGACCCCGTTCACCGCAGTGAAGCCACGGAACTCCTTGGTGAGTCCGCGCGTTTCGAGAATGAAATCGTTGTTCGCCATGTCTCCTGCCACATTCCTGGTTGGTGGTGCGAAGCATGGGCGAATGCCGCAAGCCTGAGCATCATCGTCTGTGACAACCGCAAGGCAGACCGGTGACGCTATGGTTTGCGTCGTCGGCAGCAGGCCCCGCGTTCCCCGATGGGGCGCCGAATTCTTGGTTCGGTCGCCCATAAGGAATCGTTATTGTGTGTGGTTTGCTGCAACGCGATCATTGGGATTTGCACTAGGCTTCGCACCCCTCGAAACACGCATGCGCACACGCATTGCAGAACGTTCGGTCACATGAGGCGAGCCTGTGCGCAGCCCTTGTGCGACAAGGCTTTTGCGGCACACGCAAACGGGCGCGCGATAGCCGAAATCGATCGGCTATCGTCGCGCACCTGCCGGGACATTAGGTATTACTACGTAAGTTTTTGAGGCAATCGCCCGATATCGGTCACATCGTTCGATGCGGCATCACAAGGGATTCAGGCCGCCCTCGCCTTGCGTGCCGCACGAATCATGTCGCTGGCGCGCTCCGCGATCATGATCGTCGGGGAGTTGGTGTTGCCGGAGGTGATGGTCGGCATGACCGATGCATCGACCACGCGCAGCCCCTGCACGCCGCGCACGCGCAGTTGCGAATCGACGACCGCGTTGGCGTCGTCATCACGTCCCATGCGACAGGTGCCGACCGGATGAAAGATCGTCGTGCCGATGTCGCCTGCCGCGCGCCTGAGGTCGTCATCGCTCTGAAACGACGGCCCCGGCAGATACTCGCGCGGCTCGTAACGGGCGAACGCCGGCGCGCCGACGATGCGACGCGTGAGCTTGATCGCATCGGCCGCCACACGCAGGTCGTCTTCCGTCGACAGATAATGCGGCGCGATGCTCGGCGCGACCCGTGCATCGGGTGAGCTCAGATGCACGTGACCGCGCGACGTCGGACGCAGATTGCACACCGACGCCGTGAACGCATTGAACTTGTGCAATGGCTCGCCGAACTTCTCCAGCGATAACGGCTGCACGTGATACTCCAGATCGGGACGTGCGACATCGTCGCGACTGCGGGCGAATGCGCCGAGTTGCGACGGCGCCATGCTCATCGGCCCACGTTGCGTGAACGCGTACTGCAGGCCGATCGTCAGTTTGCCGAGCAGACTGTTCGCGGTGAGATTGAGCGTCTTCGCGCCGCGCAGCTTGTACACCGTGCGCAACTGCAAATGGTCCTGCAAGTTCTCGCCGACCCCCGGCACGTGCGACACCACGTCGATGCCGAAACCGCGCAACCGTTCGCCGTCGCCAATCCCGGACACTTCCAGCAGATGCGGCGAATTCACCGCACCCGCCGCGAGAATCGTCTCGACGTTGGCGAGCGCCGTGAAGTCTTCGTTGCCGCCGCGATACGCCACACCGGTGCAGCGTGTGCCGTCAAAGAGCAGACGACTCACGCTGGCGCCTGTGATCACCGTCAGGTTCGGACGCTGCGACGCCGGACGCAGAAAGCCCTTCGCCGCACTCCAGCGCACGCCGCGTCGCTGGTTGACTTCGAAGTAGCCGATGCCGAAGTTGTCGCCGCGATTGAAGTCGTCTGTCCGGGGAATGCCGATCTGCTCGGCGGCGTCGGCAAACGAGTCGAGCACGCGCCACGACAGCCGCTGTTGCTCCACGCGCCATTCGCCGCCGCTGCCGTGAAACTCGGTGCTGCCCTTGTAATGATCTTCGCTGCGACGGAAGAGCGGCAACACGTTGTCCCAGCGCCAGCCATCGTCGCCCGTGGCATCGGCCCACACGTCGTAGTCTTCGCGCTGCCCGCGCATGTAGATCATGCCGTTGATCGACGAGCTGCCGCCGAGCACTCTGCCACGCGGATAGGCGAGCGAGCGGCCGTTGAGGCCGTCTTCCGCCTGCGTGCGATACAGCCAGTCCGTGCGTGGATTGCCGATGCAGTAGAGATAGCCGACGGGAATGTGAATCCAGTGATAGTCGTCCTTGCCGCCCGCTTCGAGCAGCAGCACGGTAACGTCAGGGTCCTGCGTCAGACGATTCGCGAGCACGCACCCGGCCGATCCGGCGCCGACGATCACGTAATCGAAGCGCTCCTGTTTGTCTGAAGGCTTATCTGTATGCAACGCCTGCTTGCTCATTCCCGCATGTCTCCGTCGATGGCGCGGCACTCGCCATGGTGCGGTGCCGGCTCTGGTGCGGCACCCGAGTGGGGTGGACTGTCGCCACCCCGCACGGGTTCATTTTTGATTTACTTCGCCACCGGCATCGTGAACTCGGCCCCCTTCGCAATGCTGTCCGGCCAACGTTGCATCACGCTCTTGAAGCGCGTGTAGAAGCGAATGCCCTCTTCGCCATAGGCGTGATGATCGCCGAACAACGAGCGCTTCCATCCGCCGAACGACTGCCATGCCATCGGCACCGGAATCGGCACGTTGATGCCCACCATGCCGATCTTCACCTGACGCGAGAACGCGCGCGCCACACCGCCGTCGCTCGTGAAACACGATACGCCGTTGCCGAACTCGTGCGCGTTGATCAGTTCGATGGCCGACGCCAGATCGGGCACGCGCACGACCGCCAGCACCGGTCCGAAGATTTCGTCGCGATAAATGCTCATCTCGGGCGTGACGTGATCGAACAGCGTGCCACCGAGGAAGAAGCCCTTCTCGTGGCCCGGAACATTGAGGCCGCGCCCGTCGACGAGAAGCGTTGCGCCCGCACTCACGCCCTGCCCAATATAGTCCTCGATCTTCGCCTTGTGGGCCGCCGTGACGACCGGGCCCATCTCGGAGGCGTCGTCCACCCCCGGCCCGACGCGCAGCGCCTTCACGCGCGGCACCAGTGCATCGACCAGACGATCCGCCACCTGCCCCACAGCCACCGCCACCGAGATCGCCATGCAACGCTCGCCCGCCGAGCCGTACGCCGCGCCGATCAGCGCGTCGACCGCCTGATCGAGATTCGCGTCGGGCATCACGACGAGATGATTCTTCGCACCACCCAGCGCCTGCACGCGCTTGCCGCGCTTCGTGCCTTCCGTGTAGATGTACTCGGCAATCGGCGTGGAGCCGACGAACGACAGCGCTTCGACATCAGGGTGCGCCAGGAGCGCATCGACGGCGACCTTGTCGCCCTGCACCACGTTGAACACGCCGTCGGGCAATCCGGCTTCGCGCAGCAGATCGGCGATCAGCAGACTGGCGGACGGATCGCGCTCGGACGGCTTGAGCACGAACGTGTTGCCGCAGGCCAGCGCGATCGGGAACATCCACATCGGCACCATCACCGGGAAGTTGAACGGCGTGATGCCCGCGCACACACCGACCGGCTGACGCAGATGCCAGTTGTCGATGCCGCCGCCAATGTTGTCGCTGTGCTTGCCCATGAGCAGGTTCGGCGCGCCGCAGGCGTACTCGACGATCTCGATGCCGCGCGTGACTTCGCCGCGCGCGTCGGAGAACACCTTGCCGTGCTCTCGCGTGATGATGCGCGCGAGTTCGTCCTGATGTTCGTCGAGCAACGCCTTGAACTTGAAGAGCACGCGGGCGCGCTTGAGCGGCGCCGTCTCGGACCACGACGGCAGCGCGGCCTTCGCCGCCGCCACCGCGGCATTCACGTCCTGCACGCTCGCCAGCGCGACGCGCGCACTGACCGTGCCCTGCGCCGGATTGAAGACGTCGGCGAACCGTTCGCCGTCACCGGCCACTCGTTGGCCACCGATGTCGTGCTGCACGACGGGAATATCAGCATTGCTCATGTTCGTTCCTTTGAATTTGGCGACGTGGATCGCCGCTCGGTCATCGTTTGCCGCCCTGTCGCGCCTGTCTGCCGTCCCACTTTCTGCCTCGCTCTCCAACCGATGCGCTTACCGGCACACGCGACGATGAGCCCCAAGCGTACTGCCGCACCTCGAAGCAATCCAATGAGAAATTATCAAAAGCAATATAAGATTCCCTTATGTTGATCCCTCGGCGTCGCCGGGGGCCTCAGACCCTGCCGACCGCGCCTCCATGGAACTCGCCCATCTCCGTGCCTTTGTCGCCATTGCCCACGAGGGCAATCTCACGCGCGCCGCCCAGCGCCTGCATCTGACGCAACCGGCGGTCAGCCTCCAGGTCAAGGCGTTACAGGAGGCCTTGCGTCTGACGCTCTTTACCCGCACGGCGCATGGGCTGGCACTTACCCGCGACGCGCAGGCGCTGCTGCCGCTGGCCGAGCGCATGCTCGCCGCGCTGTCCGACTTCCAGCAGGCCGCCGGTGCACTGCGCGAAACCGTGCGCGGACGCCTTCGCATCGGCACCATCCTCGATCCCGAATTCACGCGTCTGGGCGGCTTTCTGAAGCGGCTCGTGGAGTCATATCCCCACATCGAGACGGCGCTGCGGCACAGCATGTCGGGCGACGTGCTGCACCAGTTGGCGCGCAACGAGCTGGACGTCGGCTTCTATATCGGCACGCCCGACCCGGCGCGATTTCACGCCATCACGCTCACCCCGTTCTCCTATCAGGTGCTTGCGCCCGCCGGATGGCGCGAACGTGTCGCCCGGCGCGGATGGCGTGAGCTCGCCGCACTGCCGTGGATCTGGACACCGCCGGAATCGGCCCACAACCGTCTGCTCTCGGCCGTGTTCGGCGAGGCGGGGGTTGCGCCCGTCAAGGTGGCGGAAGTGGATCAGGAGCCGTCGATGCTCGATCTGGTGAAGTCGGGCATCGGGCTATCGCTGGTGCGCGACTCGATCGCGCTGCGCGAAGCGCGCGCCCACGGTCTGGCGATTGCCGACAGCGTGAGCGTGCCGACCGAACTCACGTTCGTCACACTTGCTTCGCGCCGGGACGAACCCGCCATTGCAGCCGCCCTGCAACTGGTCGCGGCCGTCTGGGCCTGAGCGTCTGGATCGGGCGAACGGCGCCCGATGGCGGGCGGCGCAACGCCTTTCGTCCGGTTTCCATGTCGAATCAGCCCCCCTCACGTCATCAATCCGGCGCATAATCCATGCCTGCTCAGGCCTTCGAATTCAGCGCAGTCGAGACATTAGAAAGGCCCACTTCCTCGCAAATCATTCCCATGACGTGGCACGTCCCCCCAACGACGTGCCGTGTCGGATCTTCGTCAACGTTCTAGAATTTAAGTCTGTCCTCAAGGAGTCGACCATGTCTGATGTGCGAATGGAACGCGATACGTTCGGTGAAATTGCCGTGCCTGCCGATCGTTTGTGGGGGGCGCAAACGCAGCGCTCGCTGCTGAACTTCAAGATCTCGACTGAGAAGATGCCGCGCGAACTCGTGCGCGCACTCGCGCGTGTGAAGCGCGCCGCCGCCGAGGTCAACAAGGATCTGGGCGTGCTCGACGCCAAGAAGGCCGACGCCATCATCAAGGCGGCAGACGAAGTCATCGCCGGCCAGCATGACGACGAATTCCCGCTCGCCGTCTGGCAGACGGGCTCGGGCACGCAGTCGAACATGAACATGAACGAAGTGCTCGCCAACCGCGCCAGCGAACTGCTCGGCGGCGTGCGTGGCGAAGAGCGTCTCGTGCATCCGAACGACGACGTGAACAAGGGCCAGTCGTCGAACGACGTCTTCCCGACCGCCATGAGCGTGGCCGCACTCGACGCCCTCGTGAACCACCTCAAGCCCAGCGTCGATCAACTGCGCGACACCCTGCACGCGAAAGCGCGCGCCTACGACGACATCGTCAAGATCGGCCGCACGCACTTGCAGGACGCCACCCCGCTCACGCTCGGTCAGGAAATCTCCGGCTGGGTCGCACAGATCGATCACGGTCTGAAGCATGTAAACGACGCGCTGCCGCACGTGGCAGAACTCGCGCTCGGCGGCACGGCCGTGGGCACGGGCCTGAACGCACACCCCGAATTCGCGAAGAAGGTCGCCGACACGCTCGCACGCGACACCGGCCTGCCGTTCGTCACCGCACCGAACAAGTTCGAGGCGCTGGCCGCCAACGACGCCATCGTCCATGCGCACGGCACGCTCAAGACGCTGGCCGCCAGCTTCATGAAGATTGCCAACGACGTGCGCTGGCTCGCCAGCGGCCCGCGTTGCGGCATCGGCGAATTGCAGATCCCGGAAAACGAACCGGGCAGCTCGATCATGCCGGGCAAGGTCAACCCGACCCAATGCGAAGCCATGACGATGCTGTGCTGTCAGGTGCTGGGCAACGATGTGGCGATCAACGTCGGCGGCTCGATGGGTAACTTCGAGCTGAACGTGTTCAAGCCGATGCTCATCCACAACTTCCTGCAAAGCGTGCGCGTGCTCGCCGACGGCGCCGTGAGCTTCAACGACAACTGCGCCATCGGTATCGAGCCGAATCGCGCCCGCATCGGCTCGCTGCTCGAAGAGTCGCTCATGCTGGTGACCGCGCTCAACCCGCACATCGGCTACGACAAGGCCGCGCAGATCGCGAAGAAGGCGCACAAGGAAGGCACCACGCTCAAGGCATCCGCCCTCGCACTCGGCCACGTCACGGCCGAACAGTTCGACGCGTGGGTTCGTCCCGAGCAGATGGTCGGCAAGCGGTAATCGGGCACCGCACTACCGTCTGCCCGCATGCCTATCTCGCCCCTGCCGCCGCTGCACTGCCTGATCGCGTTCGACGCCGCCGTGCGTCACGCGAGCTTCACCCGGGCGGCAGCGGAGCTCAACCTCACGCAAAGCGCCGTGAGCCGGCAGATCGCGCAGCTCGAAGAGTTTCTCGGGCGCGCGCTCTTCACTCGCGAGCATCGCACGCTGCGGCTGACGGTGGCCGGACAACGCTACGCCGAGCAGATTCAGCGTCTGCTCGGCGAATGCGCCGAAGCCACGGCCGATCTCATGAAACGCCGTGGCGATCTGGAACTCACGGTCGCGTGCTCATCAGGCGTCGCCGTGCTCTGGATGACGCCGCAACTCATGCGCTTTCGCGCCGCGCATCCGGACATCAAGATCCGCGTGATCGTGAAGGACGGCATCACGTCGCTCTCCGCGTCCGAATTCGATCTGGGCGTGTATTACGTCCGTAACGATCTGCCGCCCGATTTCGCCGGGCGACGTCTCTTCGACGAAGAAGTCTTCCCCGTCTGCTCGCCCGCCTATCTGAACGGACGCCAGCTCGCACCGGCCGATCTCGTGGGCGAAACGCTGCTCTTCATCGAAGACGGCCAGCGCAAGTGGATGTCGTGGCCCGACTGGTTCGAGCTGCAAGGCGTGAACGCCCCCAAGTTCCCGCGCATGGTCAGCGCGAACTACTATCCGCTGCTCGTGCAGATGGCCATCGAAGGCGGTGGCATGGTGATGGGCTGGCGGCACATGATCGATCCGTGTCTCGACGCCGGCCTGCTCGTGCCCGCGTGCGATGCGACGGCAAGTCTGGGCGGCGGTTACTACCTCGTGTGGCCTGCCGAGCGTCACGAGCATGCCGCAGCGCGAATTTTCCGCAACTGGATCTACTCGGAAACTCGTTTCCCATCATAGGGGTTACGTAACGTTTCAAAAGTTGCCATGCGCTGCACGCATGGCAACATGCGGAATTATCGCTTTGCCTGTCATTTTGTCTGAACTACTTTCTGTCCTATCCGCGCACGTTTTGTCAGCGGGAATGGCCGACTTTCTCTCGCACGGCCATGCCGACAGACGTGATTCGACAAAAAAGCAGGCGTATTACCGCATGACGTGAACGCAAGACACGCAACGGACGCCACCCATCCTCCGGGAGACCCAGATGCAGGCGACCTACGCAGTGCCTCAAGACAACCTGGCCCGTCAGCGCCGTCACGCGATCGTGGCGACGGTGATCGGCAACGGTCTGGAATGGTTCGACTTCACCGTCTATAGCTTCTTCGCGGCCATCATCGCGAAGCAGTTCTTCCCCACCGGCGACGACCTGTCGTCGTTCCTGCTGGCGGTCGCCACCTTCGGCGTGGGCTTCTTCATGCGCCCGGTCGGCGGCATCGTGCTCGGGATTTACTCCGACCGCGTGGGCCGCAAGGCAGCGCTCTCGCTCACCATCCTGCTAATGGCTGCGGGCACCGCCATGATCGGCCTGGCGCCGACGTACGACCAGATCGGTCTGGCCGCACCGCTCATCATCGTGCTCGCACGTCTGCTGCAAGGCTTCTCGGCCGGCGGCGAAATGGGCGGCGCCACGGCGTTCCTGACGGAATACGCACCGCCGAATCAGCGCGCGTACTACTCCGCATGGATTCAGTCGAGCATCGGCTTTGCCGTGCTGCTCGGCGCCGCGGTGGGCACGTTCGTGACGACCAAACTCGACAAGGCATCGCTCGAATCGTGGGGCTGGCGCGTGCCGTTCATCGTCGGCATGCTGATCGGCCCGGTCGGTTTCTACATCCGTAACAAGATCGACGAAACGCCGACGTTCCAGCAAGCAGAGAAGTCCGACACGCCGCTGCGCGACGTCTTCTCGCAGTACCCGAAGGAAACGCTCGCGAGCTTCTCCATGGTCGTGCTGTGGACGATCTGCACCTACGTGCTGCTGTTCTACATGCCGACGTATGCCCAGCGCGTGCTGCACCTGCCGGCCTCGGACGGCTTCACCGCCGGCATGGTCGGTGGCGCGATGATTCTCGTGTTCGCACCGTTGGTGGGACGTCTGGCAGATCGCATCGGCCGCCGTCCGTTCCTGTCGGGTTCGGCACTGCTGATTCTGGTGCTCGCATGGCCGATGTTCACGTACATCAACGTCGCCCCCGGCCTGCACTCGCTGCTCACGTTCCAGATCGTGTTCGGCCTGCTGATCGCCTGCTACACCGGTCCGATTCTCGCCGCGTTCTCGGAGCTGTTCCCGGCGAAGGTGCTCTCGACCGGTCTGTCGGTGGCTTACAACTTCGCCGTGACGATCTTCGGCGGTTTCGCAGCGCTCATCATCACGTGGCTGATCGCTCGTACGGGCAGCAACATGGCTCCGGCGATCTACGTGATCATCGCCGCCGCCATCAGCCTCGTCGGCACGCGCTTCGTCAAGCCGCTCCCGAAGGCCTGAGTTTCCCCTGAACAAGGCGCGCCCTTTCCCGGCGCGCCTTGTGCTTTTTTCCTCAAGGAATTCCCACATGTCCTCCACGACCGTTACTTTGCTTCGCGGCGGCAACGTGCTCGACGCGGCCGCCGGCCGTCTGCTCGAACGCCATGACGTCGTCATCGAAGGCAACCGCATCACGGCGGTGAGCGCCACGCCGCTCGACGTCGCCGGCGCCACGGTGATCGACGTCGCCGGCAAGACCGTCATGCCCGGCATGATCGATTGCCACGTGCACGTGCTCGCCTCGCACCCGAACCTCGGTACGAACGCCAGTCAGCCGAACGTGCTCACCGTGCTCAAGTCGCTGCCGATCATGCAGGGCATGCTGCATCGCGGCTTCACGACCGTGCGCGATGCCGGTGGCGCCGACTGGGCGCTGCAGCAGGCCATCGAGCAAGGCGTGATTCCCGGCCCGCGTATTTTCCCGTCGGGCAAGGCGCTCTCGCAGACCGGCGGTCACGGTGACTTCCGCCCGCGTAGCGACACGCTGGAGCCGTGCTCCTGTGCGTTCCGTGCGGGCGCCATCGGCCGGGTGGTCGACGGTGTCGATCCGATTCGCCTCGCCGTGCGCGAAGAAATTCAGAAGGGTGCGACGCAGATCAAGCTGATGGCGTCGGGCGGTGTCGCCTCGCCGGTCGACCCCATCGCCAACACGCAGTACTCGGAAGACGAAATCCGCGCGGCCGTCGCAGAAGCGGAAGCCGCACAGACCTACGTGATGGCCCACGCCTACACGCCGAAGGCGATCGCACGTGCCGTGCGTTGCGGCGTGCGCACCATCGAACACGGCAACCTGTGCGACGCTGAAACGGCGAAGCTCATGGCCGAGAAAGGCGCGTATGTCGTGCCGACGCTCGTGACTTACGATGCGCTGGCCAAGGATGGCGCCTCGCTCGGCCTGCCGCCGGAATCGGTGGCCAAGGTAGAGAGCGTGCAACGCGCGGGTCGCGAGTCGCTTTCGATCTATCGTGACGCAGGCGTGAAGATGGGCTTCGGCTCGGACCTGCTCGGCGACATGCACAAGTACCAGTCCGACGAGCTGACGATTCGCGCCGACGTGCTCGGCGCCGCCGAGACGCTGCGCTCGGCAACAGTGATCGGCGCGGAGATTCTGAATCGCGTGGGCGAACTCGGCGTGATTGCGCCGGGCGCGCTGGCCGACGTGCTGGTCGTCGACGGCAACCCGCTCGAATCGATCGACGTGCTCACGGGTCAGGGCGAAGCGATTCGCTGGGTCTTCAAGGACGGCAAGGTCGCAAAACAGCCGTGAAATCGCAATCGCGTCGCAGTAACGCCGCGGTCACCTCACGGTAAGGCCACGGTTATCGCGAAGCGCGACAGATCTGTCGGACGATGAAAAAACGCCACGATGTCATGCACATCGTGGCGTTTTTTTTGTGCTGTCCCCATGGGAATCGACTCTACGCAGCGTGCGCAAATTGTAAAAGCGACGCACACACCGAGAGGACTAGTCTCGCCTCATAGAGGCTGAAAAAAGGGTGCCCGCCATGACGATCGCTTCGCTCGTCCTTTTCCCCGAACGCCGCATCACCTCGCGGTTCGACATCGCCCCACCGTTGAGCGACTGGCACGCCGTGAAAGTCCGGCAGCAAGACGTGACACCTCTGGAGGACGGTAACGATGCCGCGTCGCTGGAGGGGCTTCGCAAGTCCATCCTGAACGAACTGGGTGAGATGGCGACGACGTGGCAATCCATGGGAGCGGCACTATGCGTCGATATCGGCGATACGTCGTTGCCGGAATCCTTCGGCCCGATCAACGACCTCGCGGCGCAAGTCGATACCGCGTTACGCGAGAACGCCACCGACATCCTCAGCATCGACACGTTGATCACGAACTTCGACACCGCTATCCGGAAGATCTACCGCTCGCGCCAGTTGCCCTGGGGGACGTGGCGAACCGTCGGCTCGCAAAAATCGATGACGTCGGTCGATGCATTGACCCCTTACGCGCTGGCGGCCCATACCGCGCTCAGTCACATCGACAAGACCGTCAAATTGATGCGCACGGCGCTGGCAGCCGCGCAATGCGCGGAAACACAGCACAAGGAGGTCGAGCGCGGCGTTCCGATGTCTTCTGTGGCAATTCTCAAAAACCGGCGCGTCGTCGCACAGGCCTTTGCGAAAGTTGGAAAATTGCTGAACAGCACAACGCTGCTCGTCAATGGATCGCTCACACGAGCCACGGCGGCCATGCCGCGAGACCGCCGGTACTGGAAAACGAAGATTTCCGTTCTCGTCATCCTCTGTGTGCTGACGGTTGCGCTCGGTGTCGCGTCGGTCATGCTCCCTCCGCTGCTTCCGGCCGTACTCGGACTCGGCCTGGGGCTGAAGTTTTCCGCTGCGTTCGTCGGCATTCTCAGTACGACGCACAGCATCTTCAACGTCGTTGGCTACCCGCGCAATCGAGGCTGGACCGATCTTACAAACTGCATTACCAAGGTGCGCAATCTGTATCAGACGCTCAATCAGCAGATCAACGCCAGACAGCTCTTTGAAACCGATAAGGAGACGACCGACATCACCGGCAAGATCGACGCGTTGAGCGAAGAAATCGACACGCTGGGCGACATGCAGGACGAGATGGCGCAACAAGTCGATAACCGCAGCCAGCGACCCCGACACAAATGAGCGCGCCCCCAAAGGTATCGGTCGTCAAATCTCTCATCTCGAAATTTTTTACAGGACTCTGACCGTCATGCCAAAGATATCCGAACCACCGATCCACTATGTACAGCCGGCGGGGCTGGGCTACGCCGCGCGCGCGAGGGCCATGCATCTGAACACGAAGTTGACGTTAGCGCTTGAGAGGGTGCGCCAACTCAAAGCGGACCAGGCTGCATTGATTCGCGCGCTCGACAGCACGAAGGAATCGCCTCCCACCTCTCCCGAGCGGGAACAGGGTAAAGACTTCAAAGGGGACATGGTGAGCTGTGAGCCATCCGGCAAGTCCGCGAGTGCCAACGCGCCGGCCTGTGCTTCACCGTCCGCACCGTCCTCGCCACTATCGCCGCAATCGCCGGTTCTTCAAGCGGCCACGATGCGACAGATCCTGTGCGACAGCAATGGCGCGCACGATACCGTGAAGCAAAGCCCTGCGGCGCACTGAATCGATGCCCCAAAAAAAGCATTGCCCCCTGAGTATCGGAGAACGTTCCGATCCATCAGGAGGCAAATCACATCGAGGCACGAACGGCTGATGACGTTACCGCCGGTGCCATCGCAGGCTTACGCCATGGCAGCGACTTCGTCTTACTTCTTCCAACCCGGCGTGACGAACACTGAACGCACGTCGTCCAGCGTTTGCGAGACCGTCTCGCGAGCGCGTTCGGTGCCTGCGCGCAGCATTTCCCACACATAGTCCGGGTTCTTCGCGTACTGCTCGCGACGCTCGCGCATCGGACGCAGCATTTCCTGCAAGCGCTCCTCCAGACGCGCCTTCACCTTCGAGTCGGCCAGCCCGCCGCGCACATAGTGATCCTTGAGCGCTTGCAGGCCTTCCTTGTCTTCGTCGAAGGCGTCGAGATAGGCGAACGCGACGTTACCTTCCAGGTGCCCGGGGTCTTCGACCTTCAGGTGCAGCGGGTCGGTGTAGCACTTCTTCACGGCGGCACGGATTTCGTCCGGCGTGGAGGAAATGTTGATGACGTTGCCGAGCGACTTGCTCATCTTGGCCTTGCCGTCGATGCCCGGCAGACGTCCGATCGGCGGCACGAGGGCCTTCGCTTCGGTCAGGATCTCGCGGTTCGCCATGCGATTGAGGCGGCGCACGATTTCGTTGGTCTGCTCGATCATCGGCAACTGGTCTTCGCCGACGGGCACGAGCGTGGCACGGAAGGCCGTGATGTCGGCCGCCTGGCTCACGGGGTACGTGAGAAAACCAGCCGGAATATCACGCTCGAAGTTACGCAGGCTGATTTCCTGTTTGACGGTCGGATTACGCTCCAGACGCGCCACGGTGACCAGATTCAGGTAATAGAACGTGAGTTCGGTCAGTTCGGGCAGCCACGTCTGCACGCAGATGGTCGTGACGTCCGGGTCGATGCCGACGGCCAGATAGTCGAGCGCGACCTCGGAGACATTGCGATGCACCTTGTCGCGGCCTTTGCCTTCGTCGTCGGTGTTATCGGTCAGCGCCTGTGCGTCGGCGACCAGGATGAATTGCTTGTACTCGTGCTGATATGCAACACGGTTCTTCAGACTACCGACGTAATGGCCCAAATGCAGCGGGCCCGTCGGACGGTCACCCGTGAGGATCACCTTGCGATCCGCAGGCGCCTTCGAAACACTCATTTTCCTCTCCGTAATCAAGCGTCACTACCCCGAATGGTAGCGCGTCGGCCCGATGACGGTACAGAAACCCTCCCGCTTCATGCCGCTTCATGCCGTTCCCACCTCGCGCATGAGGCGCACATGACACGCCGCACCATGAGAAACGGGGGCCGAAGCCCCCGTGCGGATTGCCGACGTTTGTGCCGAAAGCTCAGCGCGACGTCACGACCGGAATGCCCTTGAGCGATTTGCCATGGCTGCGGGCGTGCGCGAGCGCCTGTTCGACAGCGTCGCCCGTGGCGGCGGTGATGCCCAGACGCCCGGCAATCGTCGCTTCCACACGCTTGACCATCGCCAGATTCGCCAGCTTCACGTGACCGTAGCCGCGAATCTTCGCCGGCGCGTCAGCCAGCGCGATGGCATCCGCCAGCGTGTCGGCCGACAGACCGGCCAGCGCACGTTCCAGCGTCGTGCGGTAGTCCGCGATCAACTGACGCTCCATACGGCGCTCCAGCGTGTAACCGAAGACGTCGAGCGCACCGCCACGCAGGCCGCGCAGCTTCGCCATGCCGCGCAGCACCGGCCACAGCCACGGCCCGATCGTCACCTTCTTCGGTACGCCGCCATCCTTGCCGCGCGCGATGAGCGGCGGCGCCATGTGGAACTCGAGACGGAAGTCGCTGCCCGGCTTGCCTTCGAACGTTTCGCCCAATGCGTCGGTGAACGCCGTTTGCGCATAGAGACGCGCCACTTCGTACTCGTCCTTGTACGCCATCAGACGCGAGAGCTGCTGCGCCACCGCGCGCGACAGTCGTCCCGGCGCACCGGCCACACGCGTCTCTGCCTCGGCCACGCGCTTCACGAAGGCCGTGAATTGCGACGCGTACGCCGCGCTCTGATACTGCGTGAGCAAGTCCACGCGATGGGCGACGAGCGCGTCGAACGTCATGTCGTCTGCGACGGGCGCGTGCATCGGCGCATGCGCGGCCTTGGCCGTGGTTTCCGTCAGCGCAGCGGGATCGCCCGCCGCCAGACGGCCGATGGCCAGCGCCAGATGGTTCATCGGCACCGCCACGTTGTTCAGTTCGATGGCGCGTTGCAGCGCTTGCAGCGATACCGGCACCAGCCCGAGTTGCCACGCGTAACCGAGCATGATGATGTTCGAGCCCATCGTGTCGCCGAGGAAACGCTGGGCGAGCGCCTGCGCATCACAGGCGTCGAGCTTGTCGTTACCCGCCGCGTGACGCATCTTCTCCAGCAGCTCGCCGGCATGCAGATTCGCATCGGGGTTCTGCACGAACGTCGCATTCGGAATCGCGTGCGTGTTGACGACCACCCGCGTGCGGTCGCGACGCACGGTCTGCAAGGCATCCGCACTCGCGCCGACGACCATGTCGCAGGCGAGCAGCACGTCAGCCTGCTGCGTGTCGATACGCACCTGATTGAGCGCCTGCGGCGTGTTCGCGAACCGCACGAACGACAGCACCGCACCGCCCTTCTGCGCGAAGCCCATGAAGTCGAGCACCGACGCGCTCTTGCCCTCCAGATGCGCCGCCATCGTGATGAGCGCACCGATCGTCACGACGCCCGTACCGCCCACGCCCGTGACCATGATGTCGAACGGCGCGTCGCCTGCGAGCGCAACCGGTTCCGGCAGCGCGTTCAGACGTCCCTCGAATGCCGCCTGATCGAATGCCGCCGCCAGCGCCTTCTTCAACTGCGCGCCCTTGACCGAAACGAAGCTCGGGCAGAAGCCGTTCACGCAGGAGAAGTCCTTGTTGCACGACGACTGATCGATGCGACGCTTGCGTCCCATCGCGGTCTCGACCGGCTCGACCGACAGGCAGTTCGACGCCACGCCGCAATCGCCGCAGCCTTCGCAAACGGCTTCGTTGATGAACAGACGGCGGTCCGGATTCGGGAATTCGTTTTTCTTGCGACGACGACGCTTCTCGGCGGCACACGTCTGATCGTAGATGAGCACGGTCGCGCCGGGAATGTCGCGCAGTTCGCGCTGCACGGCGTCGAGTTCGCTGCGGTGATGGAAGGTCGTGCCCTTCGGGAATTGCCCTTCATGACCGACGTACTTCTCCGGCTCGTCGCTCACGACCACGAGCTTGGCGATGCCTTCGGCTTCGACCTGACGCGCAATCTGCGGCACCGAAATCGAGCCATCGACCGGCTGCCCGCCCGTCATCGCCACCGCATCGTTGTAGAGGATCTTGTAGGTGATGTTCGCCTTCGACGCGACCGCCTGACGAATCGCCAGCAAGCCCGAGTGGAAGTACGTGCCGTCACCCAGATTCTGGAAGACGTGCGGACGCTTCGTGAAGTGCGAATGCGCCGCCCAGTCCACGCCCTCGCCGCCCATCTGAATCAGGCCGGTGGTGTCGCGATCCATCCACGACGCCATGAAGTGACAACCGATACCCGCCTGCGCGATGGAGCCCTCGGGCACCTTCGTCGACGTGTTGTGCGGACAGCCCGAACAGAAGTACGGCACGCGACGCACGCCGTCGGCCGCATTCGACAGAATCTCGTGCGCCACGAGATCGACCACGCGCTCACGGCGATCCAGTGCGGGACGATGTTTCGCGAGCCACTCGGCGAACACCGGCAACACGCGCGACGGACGCAACTCGCCCAGCGCGGAGAGCAGCGCACGGCCTTCGGCATCGGTCTTGCCGAGCACGACCGGACGCGTGCCCGTGGCGCGGTTATAGAGGTACTGCTTGATCTGCTGCTCGACGACCGGGCCCTTCTCCTCGATCACGAGAATTTCCTTCAGCCCGGCAACGAAGGTGTCCAGACGCGACATGTCCAGCGGGAACGACAGACCCACCTTGTAGATGCGCACGCCGGCGGCAGCGAGATCGTCGACGGTGATGTCCAGACGACGCAGCGTCTCCATCAGGTCGAGGTGCGCCTTGCCGCACGTCACGATGCCGATGTCGGCCTCGGGCGACGGCGCAATCCACTTGTCGATGCTGTTCACGCGCGAGAAGGCGCGCACGGCGTCGAGCTTGTCCGCCAGACGCGCTTCGAGCGCCAGACTCGGCAGATCGGGCCAGCGGTTGTGCAGACCGCCCGCCGGGGCGACGTAGTCGAGCGGCTCGGTCCAGTCGGTGCGGATCTTGTCGAGGTCGACGGTACCGCGCGACTCGACCGTCTCTGAGATGGCCTTGAGACCCGCCCACGCGCCGGAGAAACGCGACAGCGCATAGCCGTAGAGCCCGAATTCGACCAGCTCGCCGATGTCTGCCGGATTGAGCACCGGCATGCTCCACGACATCATCGTGAAGTCGCTCTGGTGCGGCATCGACGACGACACGCAGCCGTGATCGTCACCCGCCACCACGAGCACGCCGCCGTGACGCGACGCACCGTAGGCGTTGCCGTGCTTGAGCGCGTCGCCCGCGCGGTCCACGCCCGGGCCCTTGCCGTACCACATGCCGAATACACCTTCGACGGTGCGCTCCGGGTCGGCTTCCACGCGTTGCGTGCCCATCACGGCCGTGCCGCCCAGTTCTTCGTTGATGGCTGGCAGGAACTTGACGCTGGCCGCGTCGAGCAGTTTCTTCGCCTTCCACAACTGCTGGTCCACACCACCCAGCGGCGAGCCCCGATACCCGCTGATGAAGCCGGCGGTGTTCAGGCCACGCGCGGCGTCCAGCTGGTGCTGCATGAGCAGGATGCGAACGAGCGCCTGCGTGCCGGTCAGAAAGATCTGGCCGCTGCGCGCCGTCAGGGCGTCGGAGAGCTGGTAGTCGGGATGGGCCAGGGGGTTGGCCGTCGGCGTCGCGAGCGCGGCGCGCATGGGGGCATTCATCGGGTATCTCCTGATCCCCCGCGCCGGCCTGTCGCATCTTCCTGGAATCGACTGGCCGGCACTGCTTCGGGGGCGTTTGTTCTGTTCGTTTCGACGTTGGAGCGCAGTGCATGGTTATGCGCAGGTACGCCTCGGATCGACGTCGGTTATGGAAGCAGTGTATGGGGAGGCAGGAGAAAGATTTTTACTATTTCACTCCATCTGGCGCACAATAAGAAACGTTTATTTCGCAAAAGGCGGTTTTGGAAAATGGAATTACTCGACAACTTCGCCCGCCAGATTCTGCGTCTGTTGCAGATCGATTCACGCCGCTCGGCGCAGGAACTGTCTGAAAACGTCGGCCTGTCCGCGACACCTTGCTGGCGCCGCATCAAGGACATGGAGCAAAGCGGCGTGATCCAGCGCTACACGGTGCTGCTCGACCGCGAAAAGCTCGGCCTGCACGTGTGTGCGCTTGCGCACGTGCAGCTCACGCGCCATACGGAAGGCGGCACCGAGCAGTTCGAGCGCGAGATTCGCTCATGCCCTGAAGTCACCGAGTGCTACAGCACGACCGGCGAAGCGGATTACATCCTCAAGATCGTGGCGCCGGACATCAAGGCCTACGACGCGTTTTTGCACGAACACATCTTCCGGCTGCCTGCGGTATCGAACGTCAAAACGAGCGTCGTGCTGCGGGAAATCAAGTTCGACACGAGCCTGCCGATCTGACGCCAATTGTGGCTGTGACATGGGGTCTGGCGACCCCGATGGGCCACCGTGTCGCGCCCGCCCGACGTGCAGGAATCACAGCCTGCGCAGCCCCTGCCTTCAACGTGCACCGATCGTTTCGCAGATCCTTACGATCGGTTCCCATATGTTGACAACGCGCCACATTTTCACTTGACGGAACGGAGAATCTTCGCTAAAAATGCAAATGATTCTCATTTAACCAACGAATCAACGCTCTTCGTCCCAAGGCCGAATCACGACGGCACGGTGGCGCAAGATTTTTCGCCAGCCGCGCCTGCCAGCGTGTAATGAAGCGTCGAGAGACGCTGCCGACACGCCGATTGCCACGAGCGCTTGCCAGCCAGCAACGGGGTTTTTTGCACTGGGAGCCAGCAGTGAAGCAGTCGTCGAGCGGCGGGGGCCGCGCCTTTGTCATGTCTACGCGTCGGGAGATCGGGGATTCGGGCACGACCGATTCGTTCTCCATCGAGGCGCAACGAATCGGAGCCTCGCGACGCCAGCGTGCGTCCGAGCCACGTCGGCGTCTGCATCCGCTCGCCGGCGCGGTGTTTGCCGCGTTCTGGCTGCCTGCCGCTTTCGCGCAACAGGCGCCAGCCGACGGCTCGGCGCAACCCGCCAGGCCCGGCCAGTCCGTCCAGACCCTTCAACTCGCGCAAGCATCGCCCGGCGCTCCGCTGCAACTCGCCGAAGCCAATTTGCGCGAGGTGAACGTGACGGCAACCCGTACGCCGACCGAAGCGGAACGCACACCGGCGTCCATTTCGGTCATCACCGATCAGGATCTCGAAGAGCAGCAGGCGCAGGACATCAAGGAAGCGCTACGCTACGAGCCTGGCGTGACCGTGCGCCGCGCGCCGTATCGTCCCGCGTCGGCCGCCGCCGGCGGTGGTCGCGACGGCAATTCGAGCATCAACGTGCGGGGGCTGGAAGGCAACCGCGTCGCGCTCTTCGAAGACGGCATCCGCCTGCCCTCCTCCTACTCGTTCGGCCCACTCGAAGCCGGCCGTGGCGACTACATGAGCATGGACCTGCTGCGCCGCATCGAAATCCTGCGCGGCCCGGCATCGTCGCTTTACGGCAGCGACGGGCTTACCGGCGTGGTCAACTTCCTCACCAAAGATCCGCAGGACCTGCTCGACGTGTTCGGCAAGTCGACCTACTTCTCGCTGCGTCCGTACTACAACTCGATGGACCGCAGCTTCGGCACGACGGCGCAAGCCGCGTGGGGCGGCGAGCAGTGGCAGGGCATGTTGATCGTCGACGGCAACAAGGGTCACGAACTCGACGGCAAGGGCACCAACGATTCGGCGAGCACCGCGCGCACGACGGCGAACCCGCAGGACACCAACGGCAACTCGGTGCTCGGCAAGCTCGTCTTCAAGGCGACACCGTTCTCGACGTTCAAGCTCACGGCAGAAAACGTGCGCCGCCGCACCGACTCGGACGTGCTGTCCGCCATCGCGCCGCCCACGACGCTCGGCCTGCACACGAGCGACCGGCTCGAACGCAACCGCGTGAGCCTCGACTACGACTTCGCCGATGCGTCGCAGTCGTACATCCAGAACGCGCACGCCCTGCTCTATTTCCAGGACGCCAAGAACAGCCAGTACTCGTACGAGAAGCGCACTGCGGGCGACCGTACGCGCGACAACACGTACAAGGAGCGCACCGTCGGCGGCTCGTTGCAGGCAGAAAGCAACTTCGAGACGGGCCCGCTCGCGCACAAGCTCGTGTACGGCACCGACGCCAGCCTCGCCTACGTCACCAGCTATCGCAACGGCACCGTGCCGGGCGTGGGTGAATCGTTCCCGAACAAAGCATTCCCGGACACCGACTACACGCTGTTCGGCGCGTTCCTGCAAGACGAGATGCGCTATGGCGCGCTCACGGTCACGCCGGGTATTCGTTACGACGCCTACTGGCTGTCGCCGAAGCAGAACGACCCGCTGTACGTCTCGCAGACGAGTTCGGGCAAGCTGGTGCAGCCCACGTCGTCGAACGACTCCGCGTTCTCGCCGCGTCTGGCGATCATGTACGAGATCGCCCCGTCGCTGATTCCGTATGTCCAGTACGCACGCGGCTTCCGCACGCCGACGCCCGATCAGGTCAACAACGGCTTCTCGAACCCGATCTTCGGCTACATGTCGATCGCGAACCCGAACCTGAAGCCGGAGACGAGCGATACCGTCGAGCTGGGTCTGCGCGGCCGTCTGGCGACCACGCTCGGCCCCGTCACGTACAGCACCGCCGTGTTCGCGGGCAAGTACCGCAACTTCATCTCGCAGCAGAACATCAGCGGCTCCGGGCGTCCGGGCGATCCGCTCATCTTCCAGTACGTGAACTTCAGCCGCGCCAACATTCAAGGCTGGGAAGGCCGTGCCGCATGGGCGCTCAAGGGAGGCATCACCCTGCGCACCGCCATGGCCTACACGCACGGCACGACCGAAGACGACGGCGCCGCGAGCCAGCCGCTCAACACCATCAACCCGTTCTCGATGGTCGTGGGTGTGCGTTACGAGCCGAACAGCACGTGGTTCGCACAGGCCGACCTGATGTTCCAGGCGGCCAAATCGCAAAGCCAGATCGCCAAGTCCTGTACGGCAGGCACGCAGCAGAACCAGAACTGCTGGGCCCCGCCGTCGTCGATCGTGCTCGACCTCTCGGGCGGGTACCACATCAACAAGAACGCGACGATCTATGCCGGTATTTACAACGTGTTCGACCGCAAGTACTGGAACTGGTCGGACGTTCGCAACCTCGCCGATAACTCGACCGTCAAGGACGCCTATTCGGCACCGGGCCGCAGCGTGGCTGTGAGCCTGAAGCTTCAGTACTGATCCCGAGGATCGATTATCGGAACCGCGCCGGCGCGTACGCAACACACATGCAGCATCAAGCCCTGTTCTCACGCTGCACACACTGTTTGTCTGCCCGCCGACGCCCGCTAGCCAATGTCCCATAACGCCAGCCAACACGCTTTCAAGGAATCGCCATGATGACCGCTCAAAACGCCACCTCCGCCGCCCGCCCGGCATTCCCCGCGCTCGCCGACGTCACCCGTCTGCGCAGCGAATTCCAACGTGTGAAGACCGAACAGAACCTGCGCGATCGCGATGCCGCCGCCGCCCTCGGCGTGTCTGAAGGCGAGACCGTCGCGGCCTTCGTCGGTGAGCATGTGGTGCGCCTGCGCCCCGAATTCGTCGAGATCGTCGAAGCGCTGCCGGCGCTCGGGCGCGTCATGGCGCTCACGCGCAACAATGCCGCCGTGCACGAGAAGGACGGTCCGTACGAGAAGCTCTCGCACCAGGGCACCATCGGTCTGGGTCTGGGCAAAGACCTCGACCTGCGCATCTTCTATCACCAGTGGGCGTACGGCTATGCCGTCGAAACGCCGGCGGAAAACGGCCCGCGCCGCTCGCTGCAATTCTTCGACAAATCCGGCACCGCCGTACACAAGATGTTCCTGCGCGATCACAGCGACGTGGCCGCCTTCGAGGCACTCGTGGCCCGTTTCCGTGCTGACGATCAGACGCCGGGCCAGCACGTCGTAGCCGCCGATGCGCCCAAGACCGAAACGCCCGACGGCGACATCGACGCCGCCGCATTCCAGCGCGACTGGCTCGCGATGACGGACACGCACCAGTTCTTCGACATGCTCAAGCGCCACGGTGTCTCGCGCTCGCAAGCGCTGCGCCTCGCGCCGGAAGGCCATGCCAGACGCGTAGCGGCCACCTCGGTGCGCGCCCTGCTAGAAGACGCTGCCGGCACCGGGCTGCCGATCATGGTGTTCGTCGGCAACGCCGGCATGATTCAGATCCACACCGGCCCGGTGCAGAACATCAAGGTCATGGGCCCGTGGGTCAACGTCCTCGATGCGGGCTTCAACCTGCATCTGCGTGAAGACCTCGTCGATACCGCATGGATCGTGCGCAAGCCGACCGCCGACGGCATCGTTTCGTCGCTCGAATTGCTCGACGCCTCGGGCATGGTCATCGCCATGTTCTTCGGCGAGCGCAAGCCGGGTCAGGCCGAGCGCGAAGACTGGCGCGCCGCGCTGGTTCGCGTGGAAGGCTCGCAAGGTGTTGCGGAGGCCTCGGCGTGAAAACCTCTTTCGACGCGCGCGGCGGGTCGCGGGTATCGCGCCGCACCCTGCTGACCGGCGGCGCCACGCTCGCGACGAGCGCGTGGCTCGGTGCGCTGTTGCCGACCTCGCTCGTCCACGCGGCAACGGCGGCGGTCGCCAAAGACGCCCCCAAGCGCGTGATCGTCGCCGGCGGCGCGCTGACAGAAATCGTCTACGCGCTCGGTGCGCAGAATCGTGTGATCGCCAACGACCTCACGAGCCTCTATCCCGAAGCGGCTGCCAAGCTGCCGAAGATCGGCTATCTGCGCACGTTGTCCGCCGAAGGGGTGCTGTCCTTGCATCCGGACCTGCTGCTCGCCGGTGCGGAAGCCGGCCCGCCGAACGTGCTGACGCAAATCGAAGCGGCCGGTGTGCCGGTGCAGCATTTCAGGCACGGCTACACGGCGGAACTCGTGCGCGACAACATTCGCGGCGTCGCCAACGCGCTGAAGATGGGCGACGACGGCGCACGGGTGGCGGCACGCTTCATGTCCGACTGGACGCAAGCACGCGGCACGGTGGAGGAAGCGTATGGCATCGCGCGACGTCCCCGTGTGCTGTTCATCCTCGGTCACACCGGCAATCAGGTGATGGTGGCGGGGCAGGACACGGCCGCCGACGCCATGCTCGCGTACGCCGGCGCCGAGAACGCCCTGCGGGGCTTCAACGGTTACCGGCCGCTCACCGCAGAGGCTGCCGTGGCCGCACAGCCGGACGTGCTGCTCACGACCACGACGGGGCCGTCTGCCGCCTATCCGACCGCGTCGTTGCTCGCGCAGCCGGGGCTGGCGAACACGCCCGCGGGTCGTGCCCGGCGCGTCGTCAGTTTCGACGCGCTGTACTTGCTCGGCTTCGGCCCACGTCTGCCGCAGGCCGTCGCCGATCTGGCCAAACGCGTGCACGCCGCATAACGGCGTGTGAAGGCGCGTGCAGGGACGACGGATGTTGCGCGGGCTCCCCTCGTGACATCCCCTCCCTGCCGCCCTGCCGATCCTCCTGAAAACCAGCCATTCGCCAGTGAACGACGCCATGTCAGCCGCTCCTCCGATTCCAAAGCCTTTGTCGTCCAGTCACGACCGGACGCCAACGTCGAACGCGGTTTCGTCTTCTCTCGCCACCGCCTCCGGCGCACCTGCCGGTTCGCCGGGTCGTCACGAAGATCGTCCGCGCGGTCATTCTCGCGACAGGGGCGCGGCGCGTCGGCGTCCGCCACGATGGATCGTGATGACAGTGCTCGTCGCATTGCTCGCGGCGGCCGTACTCGCCGCCCTGTGCGGCGGCGCTTATCGCATCGCGCCCGGCGAGGCCATCGCTGCGCTGTTCCGGGGGGCGACAGGTGACTTCGTGCAGGATCAGGCGCGCAACGTCATGTTGCAGATCCGTTTGCCGCGTATCGTGCTCGGCATACTCGTCGGTGCAGGATTCGGCGCGGCCGGGGCGGCATTGCAGGCGCTCTTTCGCAATCCGCTCGCCGATCCCGGTCTGATCGGTGTGGCGAGCGGCGCAGCGCTGGGCGCGGCGGGTGTCATCGTGCTCGGTGGCGTGCTCCTGCCGGCGGCGCTCGCTGCGTCGCTCGGCTTGTGGATGTTGCCGGTGGCTGCGTTTGTCGGCGCGCTGGGCGTCACGGCACTCGTCTACCGTCTTGCCGCCGGACGCGGGCGTCTCGCCCTGCCGTTGCTGCTGCTTGCCGGTATCGCGATCAATGCAGTCTCCGGCGCGGCCATCGGACTGCTCACCTATCTGGCCAACGATACGCAGTTGCGTACCCTCACCTTCTGGACACTCGGCAGTCTCGGCGGCGCACAGTGGTCGATGCTGGCGGTGATCGTCTGGCCTGTCGCGCTGGGCATCGTCGCACTCGCCTCGCAGTGCCGTTCGCTCAATGCGCTGTTGCTCGGTGAAGCCGAGGCGCTGCACCTGGGCGTTGCCGTGCAGTCAGTCAAACGACGCGTGATGGTGGCCTGCGCGCTGTGTGTGGGCGCATTGGTGGCGTCGAGCGGCATGATCGGGTTCATCGGACTGATCGCGCCGCACATCGTGCGTCTGGTCGTCGGCCCCGACCCGCGCGCCGTGCTCCCGGCGGCGGCGCTCTTCGGCGCGATTCTCACGCTGCTCGCCGATCTCGTCGCGCGCACCTGGGTCGCGCCCGCCGAATTGCCGCTGGGCATTCTGACGGCGCTGCTCGGCGCGCCGTTCTTCCTCATGCTGTTGTGGCGACGTCGCGGACAGTTCGGGTTGTAACGACCCGACCGGCCTTCCCATACGACATACGACCTTACTCAGCGCCGTCCATCGACGACACCCGGACATCCCCATGCTTAGCGCCTACGACCTGACGATCGCCCACACCGAATCCCCCGTTCTCGACGGCCTGTCGCTCGACATCCGTCCCGGCGAGTTGCTCGTGCTGCTCGGACGCAACGGTGCGGGCAAGAGCACGTTGCTCAAGGCACTCGCCGGCGAACCATTGCCGCCGCGCACACACATGAGCGGCACGATCACGCTTAACGGCGCATTGCTGTCGCAATACACCACGTCGGCGCTCGCGCGACTGCGTGCCGTGCTGCCGCAAACGGCGCAGTTGTCGTTCCCGTTCAGCGCGCTCGAAATCGTCACGATGGGACGGCTGCCGTTTCCGAAAGCGAAGACGGGAAAGTCGGGGATTCAGGGCAGGAGCGACGAGGAAATCGCCATGCTCGCGCTGGAGCAGGCTGGCGCACTGTCGCTGATGCATCGCGACGTGATGACGCTTTCGGGCGGCGAATGGGCGCGGGTGCAATTCGCGCGGGTGCTGGCGCAACTCTGGCCGGACGACAACGCAACGGCGCCGTCCGTACCGCGTTATCTCCTGCTCGACGAACCAACCGCCGCGCTCGACCTCGCTCATCAACATCACTTGCTTTCACTCACGCGAGAACTGGCGAAGTCCTGGGGATTCGGCGCGATGGCGATCGTGCACGACGTGAATCTTGCCGCGCGTCATGCCGACCGAATGGCACTGCTCGCCGACGGACGCATACTCGCCACCGGCACGCCTCAGGAAGTGATGCGCGCCGATCTCATCGAGACGACGCTCGGGCTTCCCGTGCACGTGATCACGCCGCAGGGCCTGCCGGGTCATGCCGCCATGACCGGCGCGTCGGCGGGCGTGCCGTTCGCATTGCCCGCGTAAGTCACACTTGGATCGCTTGGATCGCTTGAGTCGCTTGAGTCGGCATAAATCAGCATAAGTCAGCGTCAGTCGGCGGATCACGACCGATCACGCGGTGCCCCGCCGAACGCACCAGCATCAAACCGACGGAATACCATCCTTCGCCACGTTCGCGCGCGCGCACAACACGGCGGCGAGATCCCACAGCGCGTAACCGACGCTCTTGAAGAGCACGGGGCCGCTCGAACGGAACCGGTCGGGGGTGATGATCGCGTCCATCAGCGGCGCCGCGCGTCCCCAGTCGATCGCTGCATGCAGCAAATCGCCGGCTTCGTGCTTGACCTCCCACGTATCGACCACCAGCGTGCCGCGCACGGCGGCGTCGCGACACAACTGTGGCGGCAACTCGCGCATGTCGGGACGAAACGCACCCACGCCTGCCACGAAGATGTCGTCGCGCCAGCGCATCACGTCGGCGTCGGGCAGCACCGGCTCGCTGCTGGTCGTGGCCGTAATGACGATGCTCACCGTACTGAGTACCGGCTCGATGGCATCGACGACGGTCGCCTCGACACCGAGCGTTGCGGCATGGTCCGCCAGCGCATGTGCACGCTCCGGACTGCGCGAATAGATCATGAAGTGCCGCGTGCCCATGCCCGCAGCGAACGCTTCAAGGTGCGCCTTCGCCTGCACGCCCGCACCGACGATCAACACCGGCCCCTTCGGTCTCGGCGCGAATTTGCGCGCAGCGAACAGCGTGACGGCCGCCGTGCGGCGGCCCGTGACGGTCGGCCCGTCGAGCAACATCAGACGCTCGCCCGTGTGCGGATCGAACACCATCACCTCGCCGATGATCGACGGCTTTCCGGCACGACAGTTTTCGGGATGCACTGTGATGTGTTTGGTCATCGCCACATCGCGATTGACGGCGGGCATGACGAGCAGCACGCCACCTCGGCGGCCGCGTTCGGGTTCGGTCAGGGGAAAATGCAGACGCTCAGGCGCGCGGGCCGTGCCCGAGCGCATCTCCATGAGCATGGCCTCGATGCCATCGGCCAACTGAGGATAGGGCAACAACTGCGCAGTTTGCTGCGCATCCAGCGTGATCATCGATATGTCTCCGCTTCAGGGCGTGCGCCACCGGCGGCAGAGCTTTCACTCGTCGTCGTCACATTGCGTCACGCTTTTTGCCAAGTCTGAATTCAGTGTAGCGCGCATCGTGAGAACGCGTCTGCCACATCAAAATTTAATCGTGACAATTCGTGTCATGGCGTCCACACGCGACGACGGAATTTGCTTATGAGGCCGCCCGCAACATCGCGCACATGCGCTCAGCGGCTCGCATTGCGCATGCGTTTGTCGTCGTTGACGGTCGCACCGCGTACCTCGAAGCGCACGCTGTCGCGAACGGTGCCGGTAGCGTCGACGAGTTCGAGCGTATGCCGCCCCGGCCACGGCAACCAGCCGACACGCGCGGTGCCCGAGAGCGGTTTGCCGTCGAGCCGCCAGACCGCCCCTTTAGGCCACGCCGCGGCGACCTGAAACCACAACCGCTGGTTTGCTGGCGGAATATCCGGATCGAGCGCGACGATGGTGCCGTCAGTCGGCCCGGCAATGCGCCAGAGCGGGCCACTGGGCGCCTTCGTCGCGAGCGCAGACAGCGCAATCGTCGGCTGCGACGTGCCCGGCAGGAACCACTCTTCGCGCGCGGGTTCGACATGCTCCGCATACTGCACTGCGACATGCTCGACGCCCGGCGGCGGCGCCGGCGGCAGACTCGCGGTGCGGCGATGCAGATAGTCCATCACCCGATGCCAGATCGGCGCCGCGCCGGACACGCCCGAGACATCCCACATCGGCGCACCGTCCGCATTGCCGACCCACACCCCGACGGTATAGCGACGCGAATACCCCACGGCCCAGTTATCGCGCATATCCTTGCTCGTGCCGGTCTTCACCGCCGTCCAGTAGCGCGTGGAGAGCGGACTATCGAGCCCGAACGTGCGCGTTCTCGCCTGACGGTCCGCGATCATGTCCGACACGATGAAGCTCACCTGCGGGGAAAAGACCGCGGTGCGTGCGGTATTCCCGGCGCGACTTTTCGTCGTGGACTTGCCGTCATCGGCAGGTGAGCGGGATGTCGACATCGCATGCCCATTCATCCGCTCAGGCATCAGTTCATTCGTACCGCTCGCCGTACCGCCATTGGCCAACGCGCGATAGGCATTCGTCAACGTGAGCAACGTGACATCGGCGCTACCGAGCGCCAGACTGAAGCCGTAGTAATCGCCGCTTTGCGTGAGTGGCAGACCCAGCGAGACGAGCGTCTGTGCAAACCGGCGCGGCGTGACCATCACGAGCGTTCGCACGGCAGGCACGTTCAGCGATGAGCCCAACGCCGTGCGCGCACTCACCCATCCCTTGAAGTGACGGTCGTAATTCTGCGGAATGTACAGGCCTCCGCCCGTCGGCAAGTCGATGGGCGAATCGTCCAGCAGAGATGCTGCCGTAAGACGTTGCTCGGCAATCGCCTGTGCGTACAGGAAGGGCTTGAGCGTCGAGCCTGCCTGACGCAGCGACGTCACCCCGTCCACCTGCGCCGCAGACGACAACGCTGCGCCCGATGAGCCGACCCACGCCAGAATGTCGCCGCTGGCATTGTCGATCACCACGATCGCACCGTCCTGCACGTTGCGCGAGCGTCCCGGTGTGCTCAACTCGCGCAACGTCTGCTGAAGCGTGCTCACCGCGACGCGCTGAAGGTTCGCGTCCAGCGTGCTGACGATCCGGGTGCCCGCTGGCGGACGACTTGCGCTGAATACGCGACGCGCAAGATGCGGCGCGAGATCGACGGCGTCTCGCGTCGTCATCACGCTAGCCGGACGCGAGAACACAAGCTGCGTGTAACCTTCCAGCCCGTTGCAATCGGCGGCCTGTCCCATCTCCTTCAGAATGCCGCACGCCCGCTGCGAGACGCGTGCCGCCGGCGCATTCGGGGCACGCAGCAACGCGACAGCCAAGGCGGCCTCACGGGCATCGAGTCCGACGGGAAGTTTGCCGAAGAGTGTCTGCGAGACCGCGGAAATACCAACCAGCTCGCCACGGAACGGCACGAGGTTCAGATACGCTTCGAGAATCTGGTCCTTGCGCCAGCGCCGCTCCAGCCACACGGCCGTGGCCGCCTGTCCGATCTTCTGTGTGACGGAGCGATTGCGCACACTCGGGCGCAGATCGTCGTCGAGCAATCCGGCCAGTTGCATCGTCAGCGTGGAGGCACCGCGCGTTCGCGAGTGCCAGAGATTGCCCCATGCGGCGGCGGCCACACCTCGCCAGTCGACACCGCTGTGCTCGTAAAAGCGTTTGTCTTCGGAGACGATCAACGCCTGACGAAATGCGGGCGATACGTCGGCAAGCGTCACCCAATCGCCCCGCTGCGCCTGCATATCCGCCCGCAACCGCTGCAACGGTTCGCCACGACGATCCAGCAGAATCCAGTCCGACGCGCGCCAGTCCCGACGCACCTCGTCGAACGACGGTACGGCTTGCGCGGGTGCAGACGTCACCAGCATGCCGAGCGACAGCACGACGCTCAGCACCGCATGAGAGGCGAGACGTACAGGGTGCCGACGACGAACGCTGCCAATCTCGCCAACGTCACTGACGCCGCTCTGCACGACCTCGCCGCGCTCCCGGCGTACTTCGGCCATCCGCCTCATCCGTTGCCGATCGTTCATTGCGATTTCACTGCGAAGCTTCCTGCGGCGCGCGTGGCACGCCCGGTGTGCGCACGGCCATGATCCCTGCGACGAGCAGCAATTGTGCGAGCGCGTACAGAATCCAGATGGCGTACTCCTGCGCGGGAATCGTGCCGACGAATCGTGTGGTGCCGATGAGGGCGTCAGAAACGGTGAAGAGCAGCGCACCGACAGCCGCCCACTCTCCGCGCAGATTGGCCAGCAGCGCCGCCGACGCCATCATCGCCAGCACGATGACGTAACACGCGACCGGCGCTTTCAGCTCGCCCATGCCCGACCAGTACATCGCATACGACAGCGCCGCAGCGATCCATACGATGACGATGGCGATTCGATGCCACGCGGGCACCTGCGCCCACGGACGACGCACGCGCCAGAACAAGGCGAAGTAGGCGAGATGAGCCAGCAGGAACGCGCCGAGTCCCATCACGAAGCCCTGTTCCAGCGCCGGTATCGCGAGCAGCACATCACCCGCGCCCGAGAAGATCAGCGCCGCCCACAACCAGACACGCTCACGCCGGTCCTGGTGGTACATCGCGGCGAACAGCAGCAACGCGCACAGCAACGCCTTCGCCACGGCCTGATCCGCGTACGGGGCCCCTCGCAGTGCGAGGGCATAGGCCGTGCCCGCGATGGCGGCGAGCCACCAGAAGCGGCGTGCCTCGCGCGGCAGCGCCGCCGCCGGCGCAAAGAAGTTCGACGTCATGTCAGTCCCTCTCCCGATCGTCTGTGCTCTTCATCTCGCCACTATCCACGTTCGTCGTCCATGTCATCGCTTCCTCAATACCTCAATACCTCAATGCCTCAGCACCTCGGCTCGTCGGATCAATTGCGCCGTGCATCTCATCACGCCTCACGGCTTCGCGGGCACGACCTGCACCGGCGCGTTCGGGGTTTCGCCATACATCGCAGGTTCGTACATCGCTTCGACACGTGTGGGCGGCGTCGCGAACTTGCCCACGTTATTCAGACGCACGGTGTACTCGATCCGATGCTGCCCCTTCGGCAGATAGTCGTAGTACGCGCGGTAGGCGTCCTGCGCGCGCTCCTCGAACGCCGGCATCGCCCCTTCGCTCTTCTCGCCCTGCGTCGCGATCACCGAATCGCGTCCCAGTCCTCCGCCCAGCACGGTCGCGCCGCCCGGCAACGGGTCGCTCACCACGACCCAACGCATGTCCGCCTGCGCATCGATATCGAGTCGCACGCGCAACACCGCACCGCGCACGAAGCTGTCGCCCGAGCGATCAGCGGCGTCCTGCACCTGAACGCTGCGCGTTACGCGATAGCCGGCGGCGAACGGCGCCTTGAGCGGCACGGCGGCCAGACTCTGGATCGTCGCCCAAGGCTTACCCGCACCGGTTTGCTCCAGACGCAGCACATCGCGCCCGTTGTCCGCCCCGGCGGCGGCGGCGTTCGTGAGCCACGGCAACGACACCGGTGGCGGCACCGTGCCCGCCTTGAGCTTGTCCCAGTCAACACTTTGCACGCCACCGCTGGTCTGGTTGTCGCGCTGCCACTGGATCGACGTCTGCCCCGTGGGCGTATCGCGCTCAAACCGCGCCGAGAAGCGATCCACCGCGAGACCACCCCAGACATTGGCGGTCGTCGTCGACCATGCACCGCGCGATTGCAGACCCAGCAGGCCGATCACCAGACGCGGCATCTCGTCCTTCCACGCCGGGTTCGCGTTCATCAGCAATGCGAGCCGTGCGGCGTTCGTCTCAGGGCCGACCATGAGCCACCAGAGACCGTCGGTGCCTTGGGTCGAGAAGCCGACGCGCGTGCCCTGGTAAGACAGACGCGCCCGAAGGATCTGCTCGGCCTGCGCCATGCGCTCGGCCCGCTGCGGCGCGTCGGGCAGACGTTGCAGAATCGCGTACCAATCGATCACGGCAGACGTCGGCCAGTCGTTCGGCGCGATGGTGAGCGAGCCGAGCATGCGGGCGTTGGCGCGACCGTAGCGAGACAGCGCCTCGATCGCACTGAGCTTGCGCAGCGTCAGGTCGTCCCGGGGCGCCCAGAAGCGTCGCGTGAGGCGCCCTTCCACGAACGCCGTCAGACCGTCTTCCATGCGGGCGAGCGCGTCGTCCGGCAGCGCATACGACGGATCGAGCGCCTTCGCTTCGTTGCTCATCGCCAGCAGATAGGCGGTCAGCGTATCGCTGCCCTGATTCGCGAAGCCCTCCTGTGGCGGGAAATAGCTCGCGAGGCCGTCTTCGTCGAGATACGACGGCAACGTGCCCATTACCCGCTTCCACTGGGCGACGTCACGCAATCCGAGCGCCTTGGACGCCTGCTGTTCCAGACAGGCATACGGATACAGTTCGAACCAGCGTTTCACGCCCGGCAACCCTTGCGACAGACGCGGCTGCATGTTGACCCGCACCCCGCCACGCAGCTTGCCCGTGCTGTCGGCAACCGCCCCGGCGGGCGGCGCCATCGGTAGCGTCAGACTGCCTTCGACCTGCATCAGCACCGACTGCTGCACACTGGCGGGCAATGAGGGCTGAATGTCCTGGCCCACCTTGATCGCGTCGCTGGCCGCCGGTGCGCCGCCGGCGGCGGGCGCCTGCGCACTCACCTCCCACAGCACCCGCTGTGCGCGCGTGTCGGCCAGCCCGGTCGGCGCAGTGACCTCCCACGCCACCTCTCGCGATTCGCCCGCCGGCACATCGACGCGCTGCGGCGCCAACGTCAACTGCGTCGCCCGAGCCGTCAACTGCACCTGCATGGCGTGCTGCGTCGTATTGCGCACCGTGAACTGCGCACGGTAGTTGTCGCCCTCGCGCACCAGCGGGGGCAATCCCGAGATCAACTGCAGATCCTGCGTGGAGCGAATGGTGGCGGAGCCGGTGCCGAACCAGCCAAGCGCCTGCGTGCCCGGTTTGCCATCATCGGCCACCGCTACGATACGGAAGCTCGACAGCGAATCGTTGAGCGACACATCGACCGTCGCCTCGCCCTTGTCGTCGAGCACCACGCGTGGCTGCCACAACAACAAGGTATCGAACAGCTCGCGCGTCGGACTCTTGCCGCCGCCGCCACCGGCGGGCACGGCTTTACGACCGTAATGTCGACGGCCGATGATCTCCATTTGCGCGGTGGCCGTCGTCACGCTGTAGCTGCGGCGCTGCCACATGGCGTCGAGCAGATTCCAGCTGGTGTTCGGTGCCAGTTCCAGTAGCGCCTCGTCCACGGCGGCGACCGCGACTTCGGAGCCGGCGGCGACCGGCTTGCCGTCGGGCTGAGTGACCTTGATGCGCACCTTCGCGTGACCGCGTACCGGGTACGTCGGCGCATCGGGTTTCACGTCCACCGTCAAACGCTGTCCCGCCGTTCCCACGCGCAACTCAGTCAGACCGAAGCGGTAGGCAGGCTTGCCCAGATCCACGAGGCCTGTCGGCGCCTGATACTCACGGCCCTCGTACCAGAAGGCGCGGAACCACTCCAGCGGCTGCTTCCAGCCCCATTGGAAGAAGGAATACCAGGGCACCTCGTGAATACGGCCACGCACTGCCAGCACGGAGACGTAAACGTTGGGGCCCCACGTCGGATCGACCTTGAGGGAAATGTTCGGATCCTTCCCCGAGATTTCCATCGTGCGCGTCTCCATCACGCCCTCACGTTCGATGGCAACCAGCGCGGTGGCCGAACGGAACGGCATGCGCACCTGCAACTTGGCCGTCTCACCCGGCTCGTAGGCACGACGCTCCGGCAACACGTCCATGCGGTCGGTGTTGTCGCCGCCGAACCAGACTTCGCCCCGGCCCGTTACCCACACGCCCGTTGTGGACGTGGTCAGGTTGCCCTTCTCGTCCTTCGCCAGCGCGATCAGCGTGATTTCTCCCGGCTGTGACAGCGAGACGTCGCACGACAACTGGCCGCGATCATCCGTCTTGCCGCTACAGACCTTGCCGAGATCCTTGACCTCCGTGCGGTTGTCGTAAGCGTAGAACCCACCCACCATGCGCTTACGGCTGCTGGTCGTGATACGGGCTTCGGCGCGCACTTCCATCGCCACGCCAGACTTCGGCTTGCCTTGCAGATCGAGCGCCAGCGCCTTGACCGGCAGCTTGTTGGTCACCGACACCCAGCTTTCGCTGCGTACGCCCGTGATCAGATTGGCCGGCCACAGCGTGGCATTCCCACGAAGCGTCTGAATCTCCCCATTAGGGTCGGCGAAGCTGGCTTCGAGCACCAGATCACTGGGACGATCCACCTTCGGCAAATCCTTGAGCGTCAGCGTGCCTGCGCCGTTGCGGTCGAGGACCAGTCGCTGCTTGTCAGCCACCAGCTTCTGATCGCTGGAACCTGAGCTTTCGTCATTGCCCTGATCGTCGTCGTCAGCCCCCGACTGCGCCGAAGGCGGACGATAGGGCGTGAAGCTGAAATCGTCATAGCCATCGAACGTCAGGTCACGTACCCGCATGAGCGCCGAGACACGAACCGGCAGATTACCGGCCGGTCCGCCCGCCACATAATTCACCTGCACGTTCACCGGCGCTTCCGTCTTGTTGATGAGCGGCGACTTGGCCGCGTCGCGCACGCCGATGGAACCTGCCAGCACCGGCAAACGGAAAGCCTCGACACGGAAATGCCCTGCATCCAGCGATTGCGGATAGGTCTTCGGACGCGAATCGCTGTCCGAGTAGTCCAGCGTGACGGCATACTCGCCGAGCTTCGCGCCTTGGGGAATCTGGAAAGTGTTCTCTGCCAGCCGACCGTTGCGCCACGTGATGGGCTGCGTGTACGTCTGCCCGGACCCTTGGTGGGTAATCGTCAGTTGTGACGGCAAGCTCGCCGGCAGCGCCAGCCCCTGCATCGTTTCCTGACGAATGAAGTGTTTCATCGATACCGTCTCGCCTACGCGGAACAGCATGCGGTCGAACACGGTCTGCGCACGAATCGTCGGGGTGGTGCCGCCATCGGTCGGCACATGGAAGCGCCAGGGCTCGATACCACGATCCCAGTCGGACGACACGAACGCCATGTCCGGATCGTTCCCCTGCGTGCGGGCGACGACGAAATACCCGGAGCGCCCCGTCTTCTGGCAATAGCGATAACGTTCGAGCGCCTTGTCGATTTTCGCCACGCCCGTTTTGTCGGTCACGGCCGACGCCACTTCGCTGCCGTCGCAATCGAGCACGCGCACCTTGGCATTGGCGACAGGTTGGCCCTTGTCGAGCGTGGTGACCCACGCCACGGCGTTCTCACGCCCCATCTTGAAGTGCACACCCAAGTTCGTGACGAGCACCGTGGTACGCACATACATCGGCAACGACTTGCCTAACAGCGCCGCCCCCAGGGATTGCGACGCCAGCTCCACGACATAGAACCCCGGCTTCTGGAACGGAATGCCGACGACCTCGAACGGACGCGGATCCTTCTCTTTGGGCACCGGCAACGTCAGCGCCTGAACCCCGGGCAAGCCGGAGAGTAGCGACAGGCTTCGCGTGTCATAGCGCGTGACCTTGTCTTCAACGATGACTGCGGCGTTGGGGCCGAACGTGTCCTTGGCCGCAGGCGCGCTCAAGATCGACGGCATCTCTTGCGCAATCTGCTTGCGCGTCATCGTGGTCTCGTCGAAGCGTCGTACGCGCGACATCCACGTCATGACGTCGGCGTCATCGTCCACCCGCAGTTGCAGCGTCCGTCCGTTCGCACCCTCGCCCGCCACGCCCAGTCCATTGATCTGTAGCGCCGGCTCGACCTTACGTAGCGTGACAGGCAGCATCGGCGGCATGCCCGGCTCGGCAAATCGCTCCACGATGCCGAAGGGCGCCGCCGCAAATTTGGCCAGCGGCGGCATCGTCGCCGTCCGGGTCTTCAACGGGAATTCACTCGCGTTATCGAGCGCGCGACCGCTGTCATCCACGAAGCCCTTCGGCAACGAAATCGTCAGCTCGGCCTTCTCCGGGAACGGCGCCTCGAAGGTGATGCCGCTCACGCTCGACGAACGATCCGAATCGTCAAGCTTGGGCGAACGCTCTGCGTCTGCGCCTTGCAGGCGGATCTTGGTCACCATGTCGCGCGCGACCGGCGAACTGAACGACAGACGCAGCGGACGCAACGGCGTGCACGGCGCATTGGCGTTCTCACGCTCACAACTGAAGCTCGCGGTGAACGGCTCGCGAACCTCATATTCGAAGCGGCGTGCCTGCCGAGTCGCAACGCCTGACGGCGTCGCAATCCCGGCGCCCCAGACCAGATGCATCTTCGCACCCGCCGCGAGCGTGCGATTGCATTGCAGCATCACCACGCGCGACGCTTGCTTGTCGAGATTGAATCGCTTGAGCAGCGCCGTGCGCGTATCGCCTTCGATCCACTTCACGCCGAGACGCTCGCCTACCCCTTCGGTCTCGCACCACGCGTTCTGACGCACACTGGCCGGATCGGCCGTACCGTTGAGCGTGAGAATGAAGATCTGGTTTTCGTCGATGGGACCGTACGACGGGCGGATGGACGAGACGGCCGGCCCCCCGGTATTGAATGCGTATTTCGTAGTGCCTGAGAGTGCCGTACCCGACACGGCGGAAAGACCGCTGCGCATCTCGACGGCGCATTTCGCCCCCGGTGGCAGCGCGTCTTTGAAGTCATAGACCCAGATCTTGGGTTCGAGCCAGTGGCCATCGCCCGTGAGCGTGGCGTCCGAGCATCGGACGGTGGCAGGCGCTGTCGCCCGAGGGTCGCCGGCTGGCACAATCGCTTCGTCGAACTTCACGACGACCTGATTCACACTGGCAACTTCGCCCTGCGGGCTGACGCTCACGACGCGCGCGGCCTGCGCCGGCGACACCGTAACCATTCCTAGACAAAGCGCCGCCCACGCCAACGGCGCAGCCGGCCAGACGCGTTGCGTTCGGCTATGCATGCCGGACTCCTCCCGGGTTCTGGTGAGGCGATTCTAACCCGCGGTCCTTGGCATTTCGAACCGTTTCCCAACAGAATCAGGGCGGAAATCGATATTTGGGATGGGATACCCGCCTCGCTCGGAAACGTCTGATCGATCCTCTCGGAATTCGTCTCAATCGTCGTATCGATGTCGCGACAATCGTGGCTGCGAAAGCCGCCTATGTCACACTGGCGTCTTTCCGTATTCGCCGCGTGCGTCACACATGTCCGTCGCCTTTCTCCATCCCAAGAAGAACGCGCTGGTCTATCTGGTGAAGATCCTCAGCGGCTCGCTGATCGTCTGGTTTGGCCTGCGTGCAGCAGGCTTTCCCGAACCCTACTGGGCGATGATCTCGCTCATCATCGTGACTGAGCCGGATCCATTGCAGGCACGCAGCAACTTCAAGGCGCGCTCGATCAACACGATTACCGGTGCGATCGTGGCGTGTATCGTTTTGCTGGTGATGGGGCCGGGACTGGCGGCGATGCTCGTGGGAATCACGATCGCCACGCTGGCCGCGATGCTGGTGCAGAACTATCCGGCGAACTGGCGACTCGGACCGGCCACGGTGGTGATTCTGATGTCGGCGGCGCTCAGCGGACAGGGGCAAGGCCTGCACGAAGAACTGAGCCTCGCCATGCTGCGCGTGATTGAAGTGCTGGTCGGCTCCACCGTCGCACTCATTCAGTCGCTGATTTACGGACGCTACGTGAAGCCCCTGCTGATGCCGGAGGACTAACGGTCCGCTGTGCCCCGAAAAGCGAGGCGGCGAGTGCCGCCTGCGCTCAGCGCTGCGCCGGCCGGTTATTCGACAGGTAGCTCAGCGGCAATGCGTTGCTGCGCTTGAAGGCGCTCAGCACGATGTTCGAGCGCACGTTCTCCACGCCCGGCACCTGCATCAGCCGCTTCATGACAAATGCCGACAAGGCGTTCAGATCCGGAACGACGATCCTCAGCAGGTAATCGGCCTCGCCGACCACCGCGTGACATTCGAGCACCTCGGGCAGCAGATCGATTTCTGCCTGGAATCGCTCGATGACCTGATCGCCATGGTGCTGCAAGCGCAGCGTCGTGAAAGCCGTTACCGCCAGGCCCAGCGCCTCGGGCCGCAATACCACGCGATACCCCTCGATGACCCCTGCGGCTTCTAGCCGTTGCAGGCGTCGACCGATCTGCGACGCCGACAACGCCACATGCTCCGCCAACTGATGATGGGTGGCCCGTCCTTCCTTCTGCAAGGCGTCCAGAAGGGCCAAATCGAAGCTATCCAGATCAAGCATGACGATTCTCCGCAATAAATCACATTTTTATGCGAAATTTATGCAAACGACTTTCACCACAGGCGCATTATGCGCCCATTTCGCGTGACATGCGCAATACACTTTCAAACATTGTCATCGCTTGATTGAGTCGTTCGTATCATGTCCCTTACCGCCATGCTCCAGGAGCAATTCGACGCAGGTCTCTCGACCCGCCCCGACTTCACCATCGATCAACCCGTCGAACAGTACGGCGCGGTCGATCATGCGGTGTGGCAGCAACTCTACGAACGCCAGACGGCCATGTTGCCCGGCCGCGTCTGCGATGCTTTCATGGATGGCATTCGTGCTCTGGACATGGACGCGCGACGTGTGCCCGAGTTCGAACGCCTGAACGAAAAACTGATGGCGGCAACCGGCTGGCGGGTCGTGGCGGTACCCGGACTCGTGCCGGATGACGTCTTCTTCGACCACCTCGCCAATCGGCGTTTCCCGGCCACATGGTGGATGCGTCGCCCCGACCAGCTCGATTACCTTCAGGAACCCGACTGCTTCCACGACGTGTTCGGTCACGTGCCGCTGCTTGCCAATCCGGTGTTTGCCGACTTCATGCAAGCGTACGGCAAAGCCGGCACGCTCGCGCAATCGCTCGGTGCGCTGCCGCTGCTGGCGCGCCTGTACTGGTACACCGTCGAATTCGGTTTGATGCGCGACGGCGACGGGCTTCGCATTTATGGCGCGGGCATCGTCTCGAGCCGGGGCGAAACCGAATTCTCGCTGACGTCGCGCGAGCCGAATCGCATCGGGTTCTCGCTCGAACGGGTGCTGCGCACGCAATACCGCATCGACACCTTCCAGCAGACGTACTTCGTGATCGACGACTTTGCTCAGTTGTTCGACGCCATGCGTGCCGATCTGCCTGCACTGTTCAAGGCGTTTGCCGCACAGCCGTCGTTCGAGGCCAACGCGCGTCGGCCGGACGACGCGCGGATTCTGCTGCCGGCATGATGGCATGGCCCGTAGCGTTCCGGGTCATCGCATCCAAAAACGTCCATCGACCGTATTCAGCGCACCCTCGACAGCGCCTGAACGTACTTTTTCCGGTTTGGCACGCGCTATCGGAAAGCGCTGACACACGTGCACCGCCAGCCTGTGGAACAATGGTCGAGTCTCACAGTGCCTTGAAAGGAATGCCATGACAACACGACTCACATCCGAGGAACGCGCCACGCTGGCCGAAGTGCTGCCCGAGTGGCACCAGGTGGTCGGCCGCGACGCCATCCAGCGCAGCTTCACGTTTCACGACTTCAACGAAGCGTTCGGCTTCATGACGCAAGTCGCGCTCAAAGCGGAAAAGATGGACCATCACCCGGAGTGGTTCAACGTCTACAACCGCGTGGACATCACCCTATCGACCCATGATGCCGAAGGCCTGACCGAGCGCGACGTCAAGCTGGCACTGGCCATCGACCAGTTTGCCGGCGACCGGACGTCGCGCTGATCCTTCCTGTCGCGCTCCTTCCCTCACGCGCTCAGCGCTTCGGCGCGAGCAGCGTGCCGCGACAGGCCTTGCTGCCACAGTGGCAGGCGTATTCGCGTTTGAGCTTTTTGGTGTAGCGGGCGTCGATCACCAGACCGTAGTCGTAAAACAGTTCTTCGCCCGCTTCGATATCGCGCATCGCATAGATGTAGACGCGCTCCCCTTCCTCCCGCGCCTCGCAGTTCGGCGCGCAGGCGTGGTTGATCCAGCGTGCATTGTTGCCGTCGACCTTACCGTCGATACAGCGGCCGTCTTCCAGGCTGAAATAAAAGGTGTGCGTCGGATGATCCGGATCGTGGGGATGGCGACGCAACGCCTCGCGCCACGAAATGATCTCGCCCTTGTACTCGATCACGCGATCCCCTTTCTTGAGTCGCTTGATCGCATACACACCCTTTCCGTGGACGCCTGACTTCCTGACTTCGATTCTGCGCTTGGCTGCCATCTCTATGCGATGAGGTTTCGTGGATGCAAAAAAGCGCAGTGTACAGGCACGCGACGGTCATGTGCGTGACAGCCCCTGACGAAAAAAAACGTCACCCGGTCGTGGATGACGTTCTCCCCCTGATTCGCGCCGCTCAGGCATCGTGCCCGAGCGTGCCAATGCCAACCCGTCGCTCAGCTCTTGCTGTAGAGCTTCCAGACTTTGTTGCGCGTGGCGATTGAAGCTTCGACATGCGCATTGCAATCGAGCGCGAGTCGCGAATCGTCGTACGTGGTGTTGAAATGATTGCAGTGATAGGTGCCTTTGCCACGCGCCGACATCTCGAAGTGCTCGCACGTCAGACACATGCGCTGCTGTGGCATATCGCCGCGAATTTCCGCCGTGGAGATGAGCTTGACGAGCATGCGGTACAGCTGTGCCCGATCTTTTTCGCTCAGCAGATCGGCGGCCGTCGTCACGAAGCTCGCCCATTGCGATGCCCGCTTGGCGGACGTTCGGCCTTTCGCGGTCAGACGCAGCGCCAGCGCACGACCGTCGTTGGCGTCCCGGCGCTTTTCGACGAGTCCCTTGCTCTCGAGCGTACTCACGGCCTCACTGACCGTGGCCGATGTCAGGGCGGCGTCTTCCGCGATCTCGCCCAATCGCATCGGCACGCCGCGCATGAGCAGGAGCGTGAGAATCTCACCCTGCGTCGGCGTCAATCCAGACAGTGCCGCGCCTTCCCAGGCGTGGCTCCGTAACGCAGTTCCCATGCGCAACAAACCTGCCGTTACGCGCTTGGAGAGCGCTTCATCAAGTGGGGTCGGGGTAGCCATGATTTTCGTTAGGATTTCTAAAAACTATACGTCGATAAAACAGCTTGTCAAATGAACTCACGGGCGGTGCATCACACGTCTCTACCTTGTGCATCGTATATTTTGGCGCCCCGCCCGGGGGAAACCCTAAGCTACTTCCGTGTCGATACTCGACGGCGAGTCGCTGTTGAACGCGCCGCCCCACCACGATTCCATTGTGTGTTCTGAGTTTAATTTTGGCGTATCAGTTCTTGTACTGATCTCCCAAATCCTACTCATGATGTTTACAAAATATTGGTGTCCTGTGCACTTGCGCGGCACAGCGACGCACCGAAAAAATCATTTCGCATCCCATGCGAATTACACCGCTCACTGAATTGGTGTAACGCATCGCGGCGCATCGAAGCGCGTCGTACCCCGCACCAATTCTCAACTGTCTCGCAAAGCCTCACCTGACGCGGCTCGTAGCCCTTAGCGATGCATTTCGTGAGCGCAACGTCCCCGTTACGTCCCCAATGAAAATCTCTTGATATTCGAGACATCCGCGCGTTTCGAGCGATGCGACGAATGCTCGCAGACCATCCTGCGTTTCGGACAGAACGCAAATGATTTGAAACACAACCGCCGGTCGTCAGTCGTCGGCAGTCGCATCGCGTGAGAAAAAAGGGAAAGAACTGATCGGCGAGTCCGAAAGCAGCCGCTTCGGGACTCGCGAATTGAGAAATTTGACGGTACGGACGCTGTCGCTCGTTACGGTCAGCAAAACCAACATCATTCACTTCTTACACCACGTATGGCAGGTCGGGAAAACAACGTGGCGCGATTGTAGCCGCGAACCGGTCAACCAGTCCGAGAACGTCAAAATTATCCACAAAACCGTGTTTTCGGGGGTGTCTTGCACAATATTTAGGCGCCTGTGGATAACTTTCTGGATAAGTTATCGGACTAGTTGTGCATGGGTTCGGGATAAGTCGCGAATCTTTCCACAGGGGTCAAAATCTGTTCAGAGTTGTTCTTCGAATACCCGCTGTTTGTCCATCCAGTTCTCAATCCGGCAACTTCCTGTTTACACAACGTTAACTGTGGTTATCCACAGGAGTTGGCTGCCTTTGTTAACTACTACTATGTATACATACAGTAAACCTATTAAAACCTTAAAACCTTGCTACGAGCGACGCAAAAACGGCAAAACCCTGTCGTCCTGAACAGTGGAAAACGCAGCGCTTGCGATGCGTGATCTGTCCCACTGAAGTCCTCGGGAAAGGGCTGTGATCGGGCAATACCCGCGAGAGCGGCACGAAACGGATGCGAATCCCGTGGAGTGCCGCACAACCAGCCGGCGGCGTCACCGCAGACGACAACACCGGAAAACGCTCGACACAAACCCTCCAGGCAAGAAAAAACCCCGCCAAGGCGGGGTTTCGTCACACCGATCGCCTAACGACCGGTATCGGGCTACAAAGCACGTTCAGGGGGTGCCGCCCATCGCAGGCATTGCTGCCGGACCATCTCATTGAGCGATTTGGCGTCGGCATGAACCTCACGCAGCCACACGGCGTCGTTTTTACCGGACGCCACCAACTGGCGAATCTCCTCACATGCACCTTCGGCTTCAAGCGCCGCTGCATGCGGTTTGATGAGCTCCAGCGTCTTGGTAATGTGATCGCCGAGCATCGACCGCTCACCGGTCTGCGGATCCACGTAAGCGCCTTCCAGACCGAACCGGCAGGCTTCGAAGCGGTTGAACGTGTAAACCAGATAATCGTCTTCGCTGAGCTCGAACGGACGCTCGTTGAGCAGATAGCGGGCCAGAGACTGGATATAACAGGCGATAGCGGCCGCGCGACCTACTGACAAGGGGGTATCCATCACCCGGACCTCGATCGTCCCAAAACCCGGTTTAGGACGAATATCCCAGTAGAAGTCCTTCATGCTCTCGACAACGCCCGTCTTCACCATCTTGTCGAAATACGTCTCGAAATCCGACCACTTAAGCACGAACGGTGCGCGACCCGACAGCGGGAAGGCGAAAACGGAGTTCAGACGGGCTGAGTGGAAGCCGGTGTCCACCCCCTGCACGTACGGCGACGAGGCCGACAGCGCGATGAAATGGGGGATGTAACGCGACATGGCGTGCAGGAGGTACAACGCGCTGTCCGGATCGGGGCAACCGATGTGAACGTGCTGGCCGAAAACGGTGAACTGCTTGGCCAGATAGCCATAGAGTTCGGACAGAAAGTGAAAGCGCGGCGAATCGTAGATCGTCCGCTCGCTCCAGCGCTGAAACGCGTGGGTACCGCCGCCGCACAACCCGACGTTGAGCTGCTCGCTCGCGGCCACCAGCACGTCGCGCACGCGCGTGAGCTGGGAGACCGCGTCGCTGTGGTGATGACAGATGTCGGTCGATAGCTCGATCATGCTTTCTGTCATTTCCGGCTTGATATCGCCCGGATGCGACTCCTTGGCGACCAGCCGCATGACGTCAGCCGCCGCCTTGGTCAGATCGTAATCGTGACGATTGACGATCTGCATCTCCAGCTCCACCCCGAAGGTGCAGGGCTTCGAGGGAATGAATGCTTCTAATGACATGGCTTAATCCTTCCGTTCACCGACAAGGGCCAATGCCCAATAGACCACCAGCGGGCCGGCCAGTTGCAGCAACGCGATGGTGCACATCACCACGGCCTTGAGCATCGGGTCGAACTGCGGATAGATGTCGTACGTGTCGGCAACGAGTACGAACGCGAGACTGGCCATCGGGCACAACGACAACCCGAGCGCGATGGCCTGCTTGTAACTGATACCGGCCTGATGGGCGACGGCCACCGTGCCCACGACCTTGGCTACGCCGCGAACGATGATGATCGCCAGCGCCGCCAACCCGCCGAGTACCAGGTATTCCCATTGAAACGCCAGCGACGTCAGCACGAACAGCACCACGGCGAGTAGCCATCCGGCCGTGCCGAAGTACGCCGGCCACAGTTGCGGGCGCTCATCCAGATTCCGGAAGATGATCCCGGCGAGCAGCAGCGTGAGCGAGTTCGGCAGCTTGAGCATGTGCACCAGCGCGACCATCAGCATGATCAGGCCGATGAGCATCACGAAGGCGTGATGGTCCTGGCTACCGAACTTGCGAAAGACCAGATTACAGGCCTTGGCCAGCACGAACGCCAGCACGATCGAGCCGATGAGCAGGTAGAGCGGATGGAACAGCACGACCCAGAAGCTGGAGTGATAGGCCTGGTGCATCCAGCCGTAGACCAGCTTGACGGCCACGACCGCATACACGCTGTTAAGCGCCGCTAGCGCCAGCAGACGCTCCGTCACCTGCCCCTCGGCACGCAACTCGTTCTTCAACTGGATCACGACCGCAGGCGACGTCGCCATGCTGATGGACGCGATAAGGACCGCCGTGAGCGGCGACACGCTGAAGACACGCAAGACCGCGTAGACCGCGATGAAGGTGAGCAAAGCTTCCAGCGCACTCGTGACGATGATCCAGGGATTGGCCCGCATCCATTTCAGGTTCAGGCGGCTGCCCAGTTCGAACAGCAGCAGGCCAAGCGCTAGGTCGATCAGCAGCCGGATGGCCGCGCTCGTTTGCGCGTCCAGCATGGAAGACAGACCCAGGGTGCCACCGACCAGCCCGACCACGGCGTAACCGGTGATGCGCGGCAGGCGCAGTCTCCGGAAACAGATTTCCCCGGCGAGACCGGCAAATACCAATGCCAGCCCGGCGAAGAAAACGGGATCGGGCGCCGGCGGCCAGCCCGGAAAAAGGGACAGTTCCGACGTCATTAATGCTCGCTTTGCGCCGCTTGACGGCGCATCAAGTGGTGAAAAGGAAAGAAAGTCGCGCGCGGGGTTGCAGATGAAGGACAAATGCGCGACGGACCCGAAGGGTTGGGGTCATTTTGCCACACTCGGTTTTTACGCCCTTCAAACGGTCGTCGAGATGGCCGGAGGCCCGCCGTACGGGCATGTCGGGGGAGTACGTCGCGGGAAGTCGGCCCCCGGCGCTGCGAACCCGGGATGTCGACAGTATTCGAGCCCCTGATAATGCCGGGGGAGCCAGAAAGTACGGGGGCAAGCGCCGGTAGGGCGCGCCGCCCCCGCATGGGGCGGGCTTTGTACCGCTATAGGGTCAGATTCAATTTATCGAGACGGTCCATCGTTTTCAGAAAATGGACGTGTTGAGCCGTAGCGCTACCGCTTCGACAGGGCGCGAATAACGGCCTGAACGGGGTTTCGTCTGATGATCCTGGCGAGAACTTAGCCAAAAGGCCGCAGGCCTTGGAGACAACGCCATCCCGGGCATTCGGCGCCTAAGGTGTCTCAGGCCTTTCGCAGCGCCCGCATGAGATAGCGTGCCGGATCAATGGCGTCGGCCAGATCGCTGCCGATCGGCCACGGTTCGCCTTCGATCTGGCTGGCGACGAGCTCCGCGCACAGCGACGCGAACACCAGCCCGCGAGAACCGAACGCAAAGCTGGCGTACAGGCCGTCCAACCGTGGCAGATCCCGCAGATGTCCCCCGGACAGACGTCGCCGCAGCGGCTCGATGGCCGCGACATCCGGTAGTTGTCCCGCCATCGGCAGACGATCCGGGACCAGTGCCCGGAAGGCCGTGCGTCCGCCCAGCTCGGCGGCAGCGCTTTCACTGGCGAGTCCGTCGTCGCCAAAGGCCGCTGCGTGTGCGGGCAGCAAGGCGGCTAGCCGACGCAGGTTGGCCTGATGATCGGCGAGCCGGACTTCCTCGGCGGGATCGTCGAACCCGTAGGTCGCCCCGGTGATAGGACCGGCGCCGCCCAGCAGCGATGGCGCGACATAACCGTCGCCACAAACCGGTACACGAAGCTCGGGCAGCGCGTCGGGCGGCAGGAACGTCAGTTGCCCGCGAACCCGTCTGACTGGCAAGTACGTCGGGTCGAGATACGGCGCCAGCAGCTTTTGCGAGAGGTCGGCAGCCGTCACGATCGCCACATCGGCGGTGGTCAGTTCGCGTCCGGTGTCGTCGAACGCCGTCCAGCGGCCGTCCTCGCGTCGCGCCAGCCGTTCGACGCTCACGCCATAGCGCGCGTCCAGCGACGGCCCTGACGCCACCAGCTCGGCGCGGCACAACATGGCCGGGGCGAGCCAGCCGCCTTCCGGATACCACACTCCGCCGTGGGCCAGCGTTTCTCCGGCGAGCGCCGACGCTTGCGCCACGTCGACCCACTTCGCATACGCTTCCGGATACGCGTGAGCTTCCATGACCTGCTGCAACGCCTGCGCCTCAGTGTCGGTCGTGGCGACCTGAAGCAGGCCGTCGGCGTGTCCGGGCAGGCCGCCCGGGAGCGTTCGCCATTGCGAGAGCGCGTAGAGGAAACCGGCGCGCGTCAGGCGCGACAGCACGTTGTCATCGGCGGAGAGTTGCGGATGGAAGACGCCCGCGGGATTGCCAGACGCCGCCGTCCCCGGGGCTTGCGCCCGCTCGAAGAGCCGAACGCGCCAGCCGCGCGCGATGAGGCGTCGCGCCATCGCTGCCCCGGCCATCCCCGCGCCGACGACGATCGCTTCACGCGTGTGCTGCGCCCGTGGCACGGGGGCAGCAGGCGGATCGTAACGGCGCATGCGGTACGGCGGCGCATAGGGCCCGGCGAGCATCGAGCGTTTTGGCCCGTACCCGTGATGACGGATGACCTGAAAGCCTGCGGCGATCAGATCGCGTCGGACCTGCCCGACGGCGGTGTATGTCGCCAGCGTCGCTCCATCGCGCGCCAGCCGACCGAGCGACTTGAATATCTCCGGCGTCCAGATGTCGGGGTTCCGTGACGGGGAGAAGCCGTCGAGATAGAAGGCGTCCGCCCCCACGCGCAGCGACGGCAACAGATCGGTCGCGTCGCCGAACCCCACGCTCAGCACTACGCCCGGGGCGAGTTCCAGCCGGTGCCAGCCAGCAACCGGCAAAGGCCACACGTCGCACAGCCGTTGCACCAGCGGCGCGAGTTCCGTCATGCCGGGCTGCACGAGCATCGGTTCGAGCGTGCGGCGCAGATCCAGCGGACGGAACGGATATTTCTCCACGGACACGAAGTGCAGCTGTGCGGGACGTTGGGGATCGTCGCGCCAGGCCGCCCATGTCGCGAGGAAATTCAGGCCCAGACCGAAACCGGTCTCGACGATCACGAATTGCTCGCGCCCCCGCCAGCGCTCAGGCAAGCCATTGCCACCGAGAAAGACGTACCGCGCCTGGCCGAGCGCACCGCCCGTACTGTGATAGACGTCTTCGAAGGCGTCTGAATACGGGGTGCCGTCTTCCGTCGTGGACGGCTGCGCCGGTGTGATCGGGACGCTGCCCGGACGGCGGCTCATTCGCTTCCCCGCTCTTCGGTGACGATTTCGATCAGCCCCGGCAGCGACACCACGCCCAGCCACTCGCCGTCGGCGCCCGTCACGGGGACCCAGTCGGCGTGCATCTTGCCCACCGAGCGCAACGCGCTGACCAGCGCCATGTCGCCGTCGAGCGCCTTGCAGGGTGTGACGATCTCCGTCCAAAGTTCGGGTTTGCCTGTCGCCTGACGTCGCCACCAACTGGCGGCGTCGAGTGTGCCGATCAGACGGCCATCCTGCGCGCGCACCACGAGGTTGCGGTAGCCGGTGTCGACGAAGCGCTCGCCAATGGCATCCGAGCTGTCGGCGGCGCTCACGACGGCATCGTTATCCTTGTTATCCACGGCCAGCGACGAGAGCCGCATCTCGCTGCCCTCGCCCGTCATCGACAACCAGCGGCCAGCCACCTGATTGCGACGCAGCGACTTCGCGTAGACCGAGTCGGCGCGCAGCGTGTGCGCCGTCAGATAGGCGGTCACGCAGGCCAGCATGAGCGGCAGGACGACCTGATAACTTAGCGTCATCTCGAAGATCATCAGAATCGACATCAGGGGGGCGTACGTCGTGGCCGCAAGAAACGCCCCCATACCAACGACCGCGTAACTGCTCGCCACCGACGCCGTTGCCGGGGCAAGAGCGTTCATCGCGATGCCGTAAAGGCTGCCGAGGGCAGCGCCGACGAAGAGCGTGGGCGTGAAGACCCCGCCGACCGCCCCGGACCCGGCGGACGACGCCGTCGCCAGCACCTTGAACACCAGCACCATTGCGAGCGCCTGCCAGGCCCAATGCGTGTGCAGGATCGAGTTCACCACGCTGTAGCCGTTGCCCCAGACCTGCGGCACTTGCAACGAGAGCACGCCCACGATCAGGCCGCCGAGCGCGAGCCTCAGGAACAGCGGGATGGGCAACGCCCCGAAGCGCGCCTTGGCGGTGTCGAGCAGGCGCAGGAACAACGGTGCGAGCACGCCGGCCAGCACGCCGAGGCCCATGTAGAACAGGACTTCCCAGCCGGAGACGAAGTCGAAGCGCGGCATTTGATAGACCGCGTCGTAGCCGAGGAACTGGCGGATGACGATGTTGGCGATGACCGATGCGACGACCAGCGGCCCGAGCGTTGCCGTCGAAATGGAGCCGTAGACGATCTCGGAGATGAACAACGCGCCCGCAATCGGCGCGTTGTAGGCAGACGTGATACCGGCGGTGGCGCCGCAAGCGACCAGCAGACGCAGGCGCTCGGGCGGGAACGCCAGGATGCGTCCGACGAGTGAGGCGAACATCGCGGCGAGCTGCACCATCGGCCCTTCCCGGCCGATCGATGCCCCGGACGCGACCGAGCACAGCGACGACAGGCTCTTGACTAGCGTTTGCCGCAGACTGAGCACGCCCGTGCCGATGGCGATCGCCTCCATATAGTCGTCGGAGCCCTTCTTGGGCACCCACAGCGAGGCGTACTGAAGAATCAGGCCGGCGACGAGCCCGCCGGCGGTCGGTAGCAGCAGACGCTGCCACCAGTTGAGGTCCTGCGCCAGCTCGACCATGCCGCTGTGGTGTCCGGCGAGCAGAAATTGCAGACCCGAGAGCGCCTCACGGAACGCGACGGTCGCCAACGCCCCCAGCAGTCCGACGATGCCGGCCAGCAGCAACGTGATTTGCAAGGTGTTCGGCGCGAATTGACGTCGCACCCACACGACGACGGGCAATTTGGCCCAGGCGGACACGGCTGACACGGATAGGAGGCGGTTGTTGTCGTAGTGGGCCTCATGGTATCGACCGACGCCTTTTTTTGAAAGCGCACCGCCGGACGATCAAATTGACCGCAGAAACTGAATAATGCTCAGGTAAGGCATTTTTCGTCGGAGTATCGTTGCGGTTTCGGCGCATCGTCCGATGTCGATTTGCTGTCGTTGATTCGTGGTCGATTTTGGCCTTACCGGATTGCCCCGATTTTTCACGTCAGGTGGATTTTGGAGATCCCCCAAAACACGGCCGAGCGACGGCCAATTTCTGAACATGATTCAGATAAAGGTAAATTTCGAGGCCTGAAGCGGGTTTGTGAGAGGGCTTTGGGCGCTATGGCGGACGTACCGCCCTTCAGCCAGGCCGCTGGTGGCATGGCGCTTGTTCGCGGCCTGACGCCGGTACCCCCCCGATTTGCCCATCCTCCGTACGAATCCGGTGACGGTGTGCCTTTCCGGCTTTGGGTATTGCGAGTCATCGCCCACCCGGCCCCTCATGGACACCTTCAACGCCCCATCACATCGCTGGTCACATTCCACGCGGTGAAATAGAATGGCGCGCAATCAAATTGGAACTCAAGCGTAATACCCGAATGGTAGTTAGCAAAAAGGCCGCACAAAAATCGCCCGTGCGTCTGGAAGATCAACTGGGCTTCGCGTTGTACTCGGCATCGCTGGCGATGACAAAGGCTCACAAGCCGATGCTCGACAGACTGGGTCTGACCTACTCGCAATACCTCGCTATGGTCGTGCTCTGGGAGCAGGACGATATCGCCGTCAATCAGTTGGGCGCGCGTCTCGGTCTCGACTCGGGCACGCTCACGCCATTGCTGAAAAGACTGGAAATCATGGGACTTTTGACGCGTCGTCGTGGCGAAGAGGATGAGCGTCAGGTGTTCATCGACCTGACGCCGCGTGGCGTGAGTCTGCGTCGTGAGGCGCGTCAGGTGCCGGCGCAAATTCAAGCAACCACGGGGCAATCCGATACCGCGCAAAAGACGCTGCGCAACCTGCTTCTGCAATTGCGCGATACGCTCACCGACGTCTGAGAAAAAGAAAACGCGCGCTTCCATACGGAAAAGCGCGCGTCATTCAGTTGTGCGCAATCTAATGCGCCATCGTCGACAACTCAGTGTGCGGGCACGAGCATTTCCATCCCGTCGATTTTCTCCACGGTGTAACCGGCATCACGCCAAGCATCCAGTCCGCCGAGCAACGGGCGCACTTCCGCAAACCCCTGCTGACGCAGTTGCTGGGCCAATTTGGCGGCCGTCACCTCGTTGGGACAGGCGCAGAACACCACGATGCGGCGATCGCGAGGGATATCCCGCAGTTTCTCGGTGATTTCGTCCGGTTCGATGGCCAGCGCCCCCGGAATCGTGAACGGATCGACGGCGCGGCGTGCGGCGGAGCGCACGTCGATCACGACCGGCGTGATCTCGTCCTTCATCCAGCCTTCTAGCGTCTGTACGCCGATACGGGCCATGCGCAGCGAACGCAGCAGGCGGTAACGGTTCAGCCAGCGATTGAGCAGGTACAGCGCGAAGACCAGCACCACCAGCCACAGCACGCCACGACCGAGCGTGTCGAACGCATCGAGCACGGCCACGATGTGCGACGCGAAGCCCACACCGAGCGCCACGGCGACACCCGACCAGAGCACCGCGCCAATGGCGTCGTACAGCAGGAAGGTGCGCCACGACACGCCGAGCGCCCCGGCCATCGGCACCGACAGCGCCGAAAGCCCCGGCACGAAGCGGGCAAACATCAGCACGCGCACGCCGTGACGTCCGATCGCCCCTTCCGTGCGGCTCACACAGGTGTCCGGCGAGATGGACAGACGGCACATCAGACGCAGGATGTGGTGACCGTAGCGACGTCCGGCGAGGAACCAGAGCGCGTCGCCGAGCAATGCGGCGAAGACCGCAAGGGCGATGATCAGCAGCGGCGAGAACAGCGACGTCGATGCCGTCACGATGAGCGTGGGATAGGCCGGCAGCGGCAGCCCCAGCGCCTGTCCGAAGATATTCAGGAAGACGAGCCAGAGCCCGAAGCGGGCGATCATATCGAACAACATGCCGGGTACCTGTTGGCGGATGAGGGTTGGCCGAAGCGTGGCCGCAGACGACGAACGCGCGCCAGTCGGCGCGCAATGTTGCATGTTACTGCCGGGCTGTGACGGCCAGAAGCCGTGAAGCCGAAAAGTATTGTTGCTTTTCTGGAACGATCGCCTCAAAAGCGGCGGTGACCTGCCCCAATCGTCCCGATAGCGCGCGATTCGGCGACCCCAATGACGCACCCGACCCAAAGGCACGGCCGGCGAGCGTTCAGCCGGTCATTGACGCGCCATCAGTGCCCCATCGCCGCCGACGCCCCCCGCTTCGGCCTGGTCAGCCAGACGAGCGCGGCCATCGCGAGGAAAACGTACCCCGACAAATGGAAGATGTCGTTCGTCGCCAGCATGAAGGACTGGCGTGTCACCAGGTCGTTGAGCATGCCCAGATCGGCGCCGTTCGCCAGCCCCAGCCCCTGGCGCAACTGATCGAGGTAGCTCGTCGTGGCATCCGAATACGGGGTGACGTGTTCGGCGAGCCGCGCGTGATGGTAGATGGCGCGGTCCTCCCACATCGTCGTGCTGACCGCCGTGCCGATGGCGCCCGAAAGCGTACGGAAGAAGTTCGACAGACCGGAGGCGGCCGCCAGGCGGTCGTCCGAAATGCTGGAGAGCGTGATGGTCGTGACCGGCACGAAGAAGCAGGCGATCCCGATGCCTTGCACCAGCCGTGGCTCGATGACCTTCGCAAACGACAGATTCAGCGCGAAATGCGAGTTCCAGAACGACACCCCGGCAAAGACGAAGAACGCGAACGACGCCACCGCCCGCAAATTCAGCCGGTTCATGTTTTGCCCGATGATCGGCGACAGTACGAGCGCCAGCAGACCCACGGGCGCTGTCGCCAGCCCGGCCTTGCCGGCGGTGTAGTCCATCACCGTTTGCAGCCATAGCGGGAAGATCACGACCGATGCGAAGAACGTCATGAAGCCGAACGAAATCACCACGACGCCGAGCGCAAAGTTGCGATCCTTGAAGAGTGTGAGGTCGACGATCGGTTTGTCCGACGTCAGCTCCCACAAGATCAGGAACGACAGGCAGATCGCGGCGGTAATCGCTAGCGTGACGATCAGACTGTTGTTGAACCAGTCGCGGTCCTTGCCGAGGTCGAGCATCATCTGCAACGAGCCGACGCCGATGGCCAGTAACGCAAGTCCGATCAGATCGATGGGCAGCTTCTGCGTCCTGGTTTCATGACCGCGCAGCAGGAGAAAGCATGAGATTGCCGAAAACAGGCCGACGGGCACGTTGATGTAGAAGATCCACGGCCACGTGTAGTTGTCCGTGATCCAGCCGCCGACCACGGGACCGAAAATCGGCGCGACGATCACCGTCATCGCCCATAACCCGAGCGCCAGCCCGCGTTTCTTCTCGGGGAAGCTGCGCAGCAGAATGGTCTGCGAGAGCGGCACCATCGGGCCGGACACAAGCCCTTGCAGCAGACGAAAGAAGACGAGCGACTCCATGTTGGGCGCAAGGCCGCACAGCATCGACGCAATCGTGAAGGCCGTGACCGAGAGCACGAACAGTTTCGCTTCTCCCACGCGCCTTGCGAGCCATCCGGTCAGTGGCACGGCAATGGCGGCGGCCACCGCGTAGGAGCTGATCACCCACGTCCCCTGACTGTTCGAGACGCCGACACTCCCGGCAATGGTCGGCACGGCAACGTTCGCGATGGAGGTGTCGAGCACTTCCATGAACGTTCCGAGCGCGAGCCCGACGGTCAGAATGGCCAGTCGCCCGCCGGTGAGCGGTGCACCGGTCGGTGCGGCGGCGGAGGTTGCGGTGGCAGCGTCTGCCATGTGATGCGTCTCCCTGAAATGACGGCCGGCGCCTGTGGCACCGCACGATCGATGTCTTTCCCGGATGGTGCCGCACATCCCGCGCGTTGTGCGACGCAGGTTTGGAAGCGAGTCTCTAAATCGTCAGGATGCGCTCGTAACTGTCTCGCAACTCGTCACGTCTTGCGTGAATCACGCGTCCCGTAAGGGTTTGCGGCCGGGGCGGTTCATGGGCTGAGCGACGGCCGCGGCGATTCGTCCGGAAGGGCCGAACGCCAGACGGTTTTACCTCTTGACGCCGTAGGGGCGGCAGGATTGAATCGCCCGTAGCGCCCGACGTTTGCCATGCTGCGTCGCTGTCCACGGGTGCTGTCGTCACGCCGTCCGTTGTCTCGCAGGCTCAAATAAGAAACTCTCGTCCCTTCGCCCAACGGCGGTCCGGCGAAAAGAAAAACCACAGGATAAGCCCATGCAGCCAGGTAGCGTCGTTCCCCTTTATTACAGCGAGTTCCTTGTCCTGCTGTCCTTCGTGATATCGGCGCTGGGTGCCTATGTCGCGCTGGTGGCCGCGTCGCGGATTCGCGATGAGGACGGACGTATCAGCGCCGGCTATGTCATCGTGGCGGCGTTCGCGCTCGGGGGCATCGGTATCTGGGGCATGCATTTCATCGGCATGGCCGCGCAACGCATGCCCTTCCCCGTCACCTATTCGCTCTGGCCTACGCTGGGTAGTCTCGTGCTGGCAGTGATCGTCTCCGGACTGGCGCTCTGGTACGTCGCGCGGGCGCCGTATCGAAACGCACTGCAATGCGCCGTTGGCGGCGTGGGTGCGGGTCTGGGCGTTGCGGGCATGCATTATCTCGGCATGAGTGCGGTGCGCACGCAGGCGTACTTCGAATGGGATACGACGATCATCGCGCTCTCGGTGCTCATCGCCATCGTGGCGGCGAGCGTGGCGCTGTGGCTGGCGTTCCATCTGGAGACCAGCCTGCAACGTGCGCTGGCGGCGCTGGTCATGGCGGTGGCCGTGTGCGGGATGCATTACACCGGCATGCGCGCGGGCACGATCATCTGCACAGCGGAGACACGCGCGCAGGTCAGTTTGCGCTTGCAGGGCGATACGCTGCCGTACGGGGTGTTCGTGATCGCGTGTGTGGTGCTGATGGCGATGGCCGTGCTGCTGTATCGCACTTCGCGCAAGCGGCGCGAACGCATGGCGGCGCGTCTGGACGCACTGATGCGTCAACGGGCGGGACACGTCTGACCGGTCGCGGTTACGTGTAAGACATCTCGCGGAATTCGGAATTGGCGTACGGCATGCGTTGAACGAACGCATTGCGCGTCGCCGCAAAACAAAACGCCGGCCCCTCGTAAGATGGGCCGGCGTTTTGTTGGGTCAGGCTTTCAGAGCGTCTGACGACGCTGCACCACGATCAGTGCAGAATCGGGCTTCCGCTGATGGGCATGACATCGCCTGTTTCGATCAGGTCGACGATATCGAACGGTTCAGTGTTGAGTTCGCGCGACGCGCCGGGTTGGCCGGCGTACCACTTAACCATCGCCATGTGACCCAGCACACGGGTCACGATGCCAACGGCACCACGCGGCACTGCGATGTGATTGGATTTGACGATCGATCCGACTTGCACTTGAGCCTCCTGCGAATGACGAGAAACCGATGCGCCGACCGGCCGGCCGGTGCATCGTCATCCGACTATACCGTATTGCGTTGACGGCATTACCGATTTCTCGGGTGAGGTCTCGAAAAAGCCCTCCGGTTGCCCGCCGTGATGCTCAGCCAGCACGCGGTAATGCGGCCCGCGCGGCGTGCGTACCGAATGGACTAGCACATAGCCATCGCACTGCCAGACCAGCGGCGGCGGAGACAGATCGGAGGGTGCACGGCGCGCGTGACGCAACAAGGAGATGTGCGGACGAAACGCTTGCGTCACGACGCGTGCGCCGGTCGCTCGCCACTGCGAGAGCAGCGCGTCGCGTGTGGCGAGGAGATTGTCCGGCACGCTCGGCGCGCCTGCCCAGACGATCTTTCGGTCGGACCAGTAACCGAGATGATCGAACGTCAGCGTGAATGGATCGAGCGGCGTGCGCTGCATGAGCCCGAGCAACACTGGCAGACGTGCGGGGTCGACCTCGTCGAGGAATGCGAGCGTCAGATGCAAGGTCTGGGCGCGAAGTACGCGTCCGCCGCATTCCGCATGGGCCGACCGGGCCCAGTCGTGAAGCTGCGCACGCACGCCCGGCCCGGGCCACAAGGCAAGGAAGAGTCGCATGAGAACACCAGGGAGTGGATCCTGCTGATGATTCTCATAGTAGGCGGGAGATCCGGCGAATTCCAGCCGGACAAACGGCAGTGGATCGGCGCGATGGATTGTGCCGGCGTTGTGCAGGCGCCGGAGAACTTCAGACGGGGCAATGCCGTGCGAGGCGCTGCCCGGACATCACGCCACGCAATCTCCGTCGCCCAGGCCAGTTACTGGCCGCAGATCAGTTCGTCGAAATACCCGGGGTGATGCCACGGCGACCGCGACGCGGCGTGTCGGCGGGCTTCTCTTCGGGCTTGGCCTGCACGGGCGGACGCATGATGCTGTTCCAGTTGTTCTGGATGGCGGCATCGGCGCTGTCACGGGAGACGGCGCGCGAGATGTCGGCCGTCGGGTTGAATGCCGACGCACCGCCTGCCGGGGCCGATCCGCCAACACCCGTGGCGCCGTTCGCCGGTGCAGGCGTGTTTTGCGCGTGAGCGTGCGGTGTGACGGCCAGTGCCGTCACGAAAACGGCGGGAAGCATCCACCACAGCGACTTGCGCAACCACGCGAGCGAGGGGATGGGACGGGCATTGGGGGCAACGCGGACAGTCGACTTGTGGGCCATCGGGTATCTCGAGCGAGAAGACGCAGACGCCGGCACGCTCGCCTCGCAGGGGCGACGTCGGCCGACGTCCATCATGTCGCAAATATCGTTAATGTCGCTACAGGATCAGTAGCTGCCGGGCGGCGGCTTCCAGCCCGGGGGCGGAGGCGGCGGCGGTGCATAGCGCTGAACGGGTTGCGACGACACCATGTCGCCGCGCACAGGAACGCGATTGCCGGAGGCATACATGCACTGAACGTAGGCCTGATCATAGCGGCTTTGCGTCAGATATGCAGACGACTGCGCGTTGCCGGCGCCCACGGCGCCGCCTGCGAGCAGGCCTGCACCTGCACCGATGGCGGCACCTGAGCCGCCACCGATGGCGGCACCGGCCGCAGCGCCGAGAGCGGTACCGAGCACGGCGCTGCCGATGGCGCTGTTGTTGGCTGCCGTGGTGGCGTTGATGCCGCCGTTCTGGCCGGAGGCGTACTGGCGGCAGTTGAAATCATCCTGACGGAACTGATCGAACGATTTCCCCGTACCGGGCAGCGCCATCAGGCTCGGCCCGGTGGGCACGACGACACAGCCAGCGAGTGTGGCTGCGGCGATCGCGATGGCGACGGGGGCTACGAGGCGCGGCATGCGGATGCGGCGCGCGGGTGTTGCGTCATGTGTCGTTGGCGTCGTTCGCGTCTGCGCGACAGGCCGGGTCAATTGGATGGGTGATTCGAATGACATCACGTGTCTCCCGATCAGTTCGACGCCGGTTGCGCGGGCACTTCGCGCCATCCGGCAGGACACGTTTTCACGTAGGGATAGTAGGCACCGGCCTTGTCGCAGTAGTACCAGGTGTCGCTGCTCGCCCCGGGCTGATCGTCTTGCGCGCCGGGTTGCGGTTGCTCGACGTATTGCTGCGGTTGGCTGGGGACGACGACGAGCGGCGGTGCGTAGTAAGGCGTGGGGGCGGCGTAGGGATAAGCGTACGGATACGGGTAATAGCCGGGGCCGACCCAGACGCGCACGCCGCTATGCCAGGCGAAGGCGCTGCTGCTGGCCATCGCGGCGGCCACGGCGACGAAGCCGAGGACTACAGGAAGACGTTTCACGACACAGACCTCGAAGAACGAACTCCGGACGCGGTGGATTCCGCCTCGCGGACGAGCGTCGAATGCGAGTTGGGTGAAACCGGTGCGATGGCGTTGGAAGCCATCTATCCATCCGTCCGACGAAGATCGTCGCACACCGATTTCGACATGAGTCGACGCAACGCCGCCCTGGAGTTGACGCCTCAGAGTCTAGGCCTGACACCCCTGCCGGGCAATTACGACGCCTGTTAGAAGTGTTTCAAAGCATTACGTTTTTGCGTGGATGTTTCCTGTCTGAGGTGCCTTCATCGAGGGGGACTGAGCGTCAGCGGGCCGGTGCGTTCCGACGTCGGCGGCGGCGTATCACGGGGATGCGATCGACGCGCCGTCGCTGCGCCGACGACGCCATTTCGCCGCGGTATGCGCGAGCGGCTACATGTCGTTACATGACGGTCGGCCGTCTTAAGATCCGCTTAAGCTTGCCGACGCACACTGGCCTCGTGACTCGCACCCGCTGCATCATCTGTGCGAGGCGCATGACACTTATCACACGCATCGCTCGCACCACTCGCGTCGCTCACAGGGGCACATCATGAACCAGCAGGAATTGCAGACACTTCAGGGCTTTCTGACTCAACTTACGCAAGCGCAGGCAGGCGTCAAAGACGAGCAGGCGGAGGCGTTGATCGCCGATGCCGTGCGCCGTCAGCCGGACGCGGCGTATCTCCTCGTGCAGCGTGCATTGCTGCTCGATCACGCACTGGTGTCTGCACGTGCGCAGATCGCGACGCTGCAATCGCAATTGCAGTCGGCGCAGGGCGGCGGTGCGCACGACGGCTTCCTCGGGGGGGCCAACACGTGGGGTAACGCGGGGAACGGAGGGTATGCAGCGGGGGCGGCACCGACGGCGGCGGTGTACGGCAACGCTGGAGCGGGTGCGGCACCGGCTCCGTATCCGGCTCCGACGCAGATGCAAGCCCCTGCGCAGGCTCAGCCGGCTCCACAGGCTGCTGCGCCCGCGCAACGCTCGGGGTGGTTAGGCGATGGCGCTCGCAGCACGCTCGGCAGCATCGCGACGACTGCGGCAGGTGTTGCCGGCGGCGCTTTCCTGTTCCAGGGCATCGAGAGTCTGTTTCACCGCAACAGCGGCGGCGGCTTCTTCGGCCAACCGGCGATGGGCGGATTGGGCGGCGGCATGATGCCCTCGGAGACGATCATCAACAACACGATCTACGAGAACGGAAACGGCGGCGGAAATGGTGGTGGAAGCGGAAGCGACAACTTCCTCGACACGTCGAACTCGGACTTCTCGAACATCGACGACGGCCTGATGGACACCGGCGATTACGACGACGATTCGAATTACGTTTGAGCGACCAACGGCGCGGGTGCATGAATAGCACTCGCGCCGATATCACTTCCCAATACAAAACCGACTGAAGATCACGCCAAGCAAATCGTCCGAAGTGAATTCACCGGTGATCGTGCTGAGTTGTTCCTGAGCGAGACGTAGTTCTTCGGCGAAGAGATCGAGTGCGCTTGCGTTCTGACGCGCATGCGCATCTGCCATCTCGATGTGATCGCGTGCCGCGCGAAGGGCCGACAAATGCCGTTCGCGCGCCAGAAACACGCCTTCGTTACCCGCCTGCCATCCGGCAATCCTGAGCAGTTCCGCACGCAGGAAGTCGATCCCCTGCCCGCCTTTTGCCGACAAGCGCACGCCCAGCGGCGCCGTGCCTTCCGCCGGCAAGACCGTCGCCGGTTCACCCGCCAGATCCGTCTTGTTGTACACGCGCACGATGGGCACGTGCTTCGGCAGTTGCGTCGCGATGACTTCGTCTTCGGGCGTCATGCCGGTGCGCGAATCGAGCAGATGCAGGACCGCATCCGCCTTCGCGATCTCGCTCCAGCTACGCGCGATGCCAATGCGCTCCACTTCGTCTTCCGTCTCCCGCAAACCCGCCGTGTCGATGATGTGCAGCGGAATGCCGTCGATCTGAATCGTCTGTTGCACCTTGTCGCGTGTGGTCCCGGCAATCGGCGTGACGATCGCCAGCTCGGCGCCGGCCAGCGCGTTGAGCAACGACGACTTGCCGACGTTCGGCTGCCCTGCCAGCACGACGTTGATCCCCTCACGCAACAACGCACCCTGCCGTGCTTGCGAGAGCACCTGCGCCAACTGCGCGCGAATGCGTTCGAGTTGACCGAAGGCGTCCGCCGCCTCCAGAAAATCGATTTCCTCTTCCGGGAAATCGAGCGTCGCTTCGACGAGCATGCGCAGATGAATCACCAGATCCACCAGCGAATGAATCTCGCGCGAAAACGCACCGTCCAACGACCGGCTCGCCGAACGTGCCGCCGCCTCGGTGCTCGCTTCGATCAGATCCGCCACCGCTTCGGCCTGCGCCAGATCGAGCTTGTCGTTCAGAAACGCGCGATGCGTGAATTCGCCCGGCTCGGCAAGACGCACCCCAAGCGCTGCCCCTTCGTCGATACAACGCTGCAACAGCAGTTGCAGAACGATCGGGCCGCCGTGACCTTGCAGTTCCAGCACGTCCTCGCCGGTGTACGAATTCGGGCCGGGGAAGTACAGCGCGATGCCGCGATCCAGGGCGTCACCGGCACCGTCGAGGAACGGCAGATACGACGCATGACGCGGCTTGAGCGGTTGCCCGACGAGACGCGCGATGACACGTTGCACGGCGTCGCCGCGATGCTTGCCGAAGGACACGCGCACCACGCCGATGCCGCCGCGTCCGGGGGCGGTGGCGATGGCAGCGATCGGGACGCTTGCAACGGCAGTAGTGGAGGCAGTAACGCTCATGGAACGATTCGTTGAAAAACGGTGGCTTATTTTGACATGCACCAAACAAAACCGCCCGCGAGAGACTCGCGGGCGGCTAGGTCTTTCAGACGGTCAGACGTCAATCGTCAGGCCGCCTTTTCCTTCTTCTTGGTCCCGAGCATTCGGTTGATCGACCATTGCTGCGCGATCGACAACGTGTTGTTGACCACGTAGTACAGCACCAGACCGGACGGCAGGAAGAGGAACATCACCGAGAAGATCAGCGGCATGAACATCATCATCTTGGCCTGCATCGGATCCGGCGGCGTCGGGTTCAGCTTCGTCTGGATGAACATCGACACGGCCATCAGCACCGGCAGGATGTAATACGGATCCTGCGTCGAGAGGTCATGAATCCAGCCCAGCCACGGCGCACCGCGCATTTCCACCGACGAGAGCAACACCCAGTACAGCGCAATGAACACCGGGATCTGAATCACGATCGGGATACAGCCGCCGAACGGATTGACCTTCTCGGTCTTGTACAGCTCCATGAGCGCGGCGTTCATCTTCTGCGGATCGCTCTTGTAGCGTTCGCGAAGCGCCTGCATGCGCGGCGTGATTTCCTTCATGCGCGCCATCGACTTGTAGCTTGCTGCCGACAGCGGGAAGAACACCAGCTTGATGATCACGGTCACGGCGATGATCGCCCAACCCCAGTTACCGATCAGTCCGTGCAGCTTCGAGAGCAGCCAGAACAGCGGCTTGGCCAGAATCGTGAAGTAACCGTAGTCCTTCGTCAGTTCCAGACCCGGCGCGATCTGTTCGAGCATGTGCTCTTCCTGCGGGCCGGCGAACAAACGTGCATCGACCGTCTGGCTGCCATTCGCGGGAATGCTCGCGAGCTGCTCTTTCACGCCGACACGATACAGACCGTTGTCCAGCTTGCCGATGTAGTTGTCGCGTGCGACACCTTCCTTCGGAATCCAGGCGGTAGCGAAGTAATGCTGCACCATGCCGATCCAGCCATCGCTGGACTGCTTGATGTACTTCGCCTTGTCCTTGTCGATGTCGCTGAACGTGATCTTCTGGAACTTCTCGTCGCTGCTGTAGACCGTCGGGCCCGTGAACGTGTGCGAGAACTTCGCGCCGCTGATTTCGCGGCCGTCGCGCACCAATTCCATGTACAGCGTCGGCTTGATGGCGGCGTCGGTCTTGTTGACGATCGTGTTCGACACGTCGATCACGTAGCTGCCGCGATGGAACGTGTAGGCACGCACCAGTTGCAGGCCACCCTTGACCGGCGATTCGAACTTCACGGTCAGCGTGTCGCCCGTCATCGTGGTCGGGCCGGGCACCAGCGTGAAGATGTCGTTGTGGTTCGGGAAATCGCCGCCGATCAGACCCGTGCGAGCGAAGTACTGATGGCTCGGGGTGTTGTCGAACAGCACGACGTGCTTGTCGGCTTCGTCGGCATCCGGCCACTTCGTGAGCGCCAGGAACGACAGCGTGCCGCCTTGCGTGCTGATGTCGGCTTCGTAGACGTCGGTCGTGATGCGAACCTTCTGCGCGGTGGCAGCAGCCGGTGCGTTACCCGGTGCGTTGCCTGCGGCAGCGCCGGCGTTGGCCGATTGCGGCAGGTCGTTAGCCGGCGTCTGGTTGGCGCCCGTTGCCGCCGGGGCGGATGCCTCGGGCGTCGGGAAGAACAGCGACGAATGGCCATTGGCGCGTTGCCAGTTGTCGAAAAGCATCACGACAGACAGCGCGAAAATGACCCAGAGTACGGTGCGTTTGATGTCCATGCGGTAACTCGTGGTGGACGAAACTCAGGAATGGCCCGGCGCGCGGCGCGTTACTGCCGATGCGGCCGCGGGCCCGGACGAGACCGTCTGCCTGGTTCGCGACGTGTCGTTTCCGGCGGCCTTGTCGGCACCATCAGCGTTTTGATCGGGAACGTTACAGACGTGTCGAGCCGGCGGTACGGGATCGAAACCGCCGGGGTGAAACGGATGACAGCGGCATAGACGCCTGGCCGCGAGATAAGTGCCGTAACCGGCACCGTGCTCGACGATGGCCTCGCGTGCGTAGTCGGAGCAGCTCGGATGAAAGCGGCAACGGTTCCCCAGCCAGGGACTGATCACCAGCTTGTAACCGCGCAGGAGCAACAACAGCACGCTTCGCATCTCGATTCCGCCTGTCAATCCGGCCGAGGTGGCCGGGAGGGCGGCGCATGCCCGGGGTCGGGCGCTACCGTGTGGGGACTAACTACCTTCCGTCTTGTCGTCGGAGGCGCGGCGCTTGCGGGCGGCCTTTTCGGCTGCGTCGAAGAGCTGCGCGAACTCGGTCTGGCACAGTGTGTTCAACACCGGCGCCGCCGCCGCTGTATACGTCCCCTTGTCGAATCGCCGGGTCAGTCGCAATACGAAATCCCAGCCGACGAGTGCCGCACGACGCTGGCGGAACATCTCGCGCGCCTGACGTTTGATCAGATTGCGAGTGACCGCACGCGGTGCGTGCTTCTTGCCGACGACAATGCCGATGCGGCCTTCTTGAGGCGTGGCATCGGCAGAGGTGTCCGGCGCATCTTCGCGCCAGCGCATATACAACACGAAGTGCGCGCTGCGACGCAGGGGGCGCAAACTAAAAACGGATGAAAACTCATCCGTTTTGAGAAGTCTGGCGGCTTTGGGAAACCCCAGAGCCGGGACTTCGCGCCTTGCGGACTTAACGCGCAAACCGCGGTATGACCGAGAACCGCGATTAAACGGCCAGGCGCTTACGGCCCTTGGCGCGACGAGCGGCGATGACCTTGCGGCCGCCACGGGTCTTCATGCGAACCAGGAAGCCATGGGTGCGCTTGCGGCGCGTCACGGAAGGCTGAAAAGTACGTTTCATGATGCACTCACTGTGTGAAAAAATTCCCGCGCAGCAGCATCGTAAAACGCCACAAGGACACCGTGAAAACCTGCAAATTCAAGGACTTTCACGCGCATCCCAGCCGTCGGGAGTTGGATAGGAATCCGGTTATCTTTCTAACGAACCCGCTATTTAATCGGCTTTTCCGTTGTGTGTCAATAGGTTAGCCATCGCCCCCGCTGCGCCCGCGCACGATCGTCGCCCGGGTTGTCGCAGATACGCCATTCGACAGCCTCCAGGCTGTGGATAATGGCTCGAAATGCCTGTGTCGTCATTTTGTGCCAGTGGATAAATGGGAATGTGGGCAGATTTCCCGGGCGTCGCGGCAAATCGTCGCAATTGCCGGGCATTTGCGCAGGCATCGTGCGAACGCAGGCGGGTTAACGCGGTGCGTCCGCCCGGAGATGCGCGTGCTGTGGGCATTCCTGTGGATAACTCGCTTTGCCGACGCTTTGGCGGTAAAATCCCCCATCAATTTTTTTCCCAGCAGAGTACCGGTGACGTCGCCATGTGGATAGCGCGCCGGGTTTTGTCGTCTGCGCGCGCCGGAGGAGCCGGCCGCACGCGCGAGATGGAACCCGAACGCAGCGCCATGGTTCGCGTCCTGCCGGACATCTGCAATGCGCCGCTGGTCCGACTCGACCTCTACCGGTGACCCGTCCCGATCCAGTCCGGGACAGGGAAACCGCTTGGTTTGGCACGTTTCGTCCCCATATCTGATGTAACGGATAGTGGGCGATAAAGTGCCAGACCGATGTCGTCGGATGGGCTCCGCGCCACCTGGATACACGCTGCATGAACGATTTCTGGCAACACTGCGCGACCCGTCTCGAACAAGAGCTCACGCCCCAGCAATTCCGCACCTGGATCAAACCGCTGGCGCCGCTCGACTTCGACGAACAGGCGCGCACGCTCAAGATCGGCGCGCCCAACCGCTTCAAGCTGGATTGGGTGAGAAGCCAGTTCTCCGGGCGAATCCAGACCATGGCGTCGGACTACTGGAACGCCCCGATCGAAGTGACGTTCGTCCTCGATCCGAAGGCTGGTCTGCGTGTGCCCTCCTCGACCCCTGCTCCGGCACCTGCCCCGACGCCGAGCGCCGCACCGGCCCCCGTGCCGACGAGCGTCGCGCGTGCCAACCCGGCCGCCGCTGCCGCGCAGGCCGCGGTCGCGGGTGGTCATGCGGCCGATACGGCGTCGCTCGACGGGGAGCGTCCCGATCTGGAAGCGAGCGAAGCCGAGGCGGTGCGTCGCAACTGGCGAGTGACGCCGCAGGAGCCGGTTCAGGTCGGTGAAGTCGAGTCGATCTATGAGCGCTCGAAGCTCAACCCAGTGCTGACCTTCGACAATTTCGTCACGGGTAAATCGAACCAGTTGGCCCGCGCCGCGGCGATTCAGGTCGCGAACAACCCGGGTACGTCGTACAACCCGCTGTTCCTGTATGGCGGTGTCGGTCTCGGTAAGACCCACTTGATTCATGCCATCGGCAACCAGTTGCTGGCCGAGAAGCAGAACCCGCGCATTCGCTACATCCACGCCGAGCAATACGTGTCCGACGTGGTCAAGGCGTATCAGCGCAAGGCTTTCGACGAATTCAAGCGTTACTACCATTCGCTCGATCTGCTGCTGATCGACGATATTCAGTTCTTCTCGGGCAAGAGCCGTACGCAGGAAGAATTCTTCTACGCGTTCGAAGCGCTGATTGCGAACCGTGCGCAGGTGATCATCACGAGCGACACGTACCCGAAGGAAATCACCGGCATCGACGACCGCCTGATTTCGCGTTTCGATTCGGGTCTCACGGTGGCCATCGAGCCGCCAGAGCTCGAAATGCGCGTGGCGATCCTGATCAAGAAGGCGCAGGCCGAAGGTGTGGGGCTCTCGGAGGACGTGGCGTTCTTCGTCGGTAAGCACTTGCGCTCGAACGTCCGTGAACTGGAGGGCGCGCTGCGCAAGATCCTGGCGTACTCGAAGTTCCACGGTCGCGAGATCACGATCGAGCTGACGAAGGAAGCGTTGAAAGATCTGTTGACGGTTCAGAATCGTCAGATTTCTGTCGAGAACATCCAGAAGACGGTCGCCGATTTTTACAATATCAAGGTCGCCGACATGTATTCGAAAAAGCGGCCTGCCAATATTGCACGGCCGCGGCAGATTGCAATGTATCTGGCGAAGGAGCTGACGCAGAAGAGCCTGCCGGAAATCGGCGAACTGTTCGGCGGACGCGACCATACGACCGTGCTGCACGCGGTACGCAAGATTGCAGAAGAGCGGGGCAAGGACGCGCAGCTCAACCACGAGTTGCACGTGCTGGAGCAGACGCTCAAGGGGTAACGGACCGGTTGGGGTTGGCGTCACAGCCAACGAATTTGCAGGGTGTCGGGCGGGGTTGCCCGGATCCCTGTGGATAAGCTGGGTGCGGTTTGGGGGGAACTGGGGTTTTCGGGCACAATAGCGGATCGGCGCACAATGCGTCCCCGGCTCGTCCACAGCGTTTTCCGCCCTGTTATCCCATCTGCAAGCGATTGATTGATAAGGGAATCTTCGGGTTTTCAGCAGAAACTGGCACCCGTTAACAGTTACTACGAAGGATAAATATGCAATTGGTCAAAACTCAACGAGACAATCTGCTGCGGCCGCTGCAAATTGTGAGTGGCATCGTCGAGCGTCGCCACACGTTGCCGATTCTGGCCAATTTGCTGATTCGCAAGCACGGACAGGACATTTCCTTCCTGTCGACCGATCTCGAGTTGCAGATCACGACCACCGCTGATTGCGGTGCCGGCGCCGATGATGTGGCGACGACCGTGGCTGCGCGCAAACTGCTCGACATCCTTCGCAACATGCCGGACGCCGAAGTCGCGTTGTCGCTGTCGGACAAGCGTCTGACGGTGCAGGCCGGCAAGAGCCGTTTCCAGTTGCAGACGCTGGCGGCCGAAGATTTCCCGACGGTGGCTGAGGCCAACGACTACGCCGCGAGCTTCGCGCTGCCGCAGCGTGCGTTCCGCCAACTGCTGGGCATGGTGCACTTCGCCATGGCGCAGCAGGACATCCGTTATTACCTGAACGGCATGCTGCTGGTGGTCGAGGGCGAGAAGATCGAAGCCGTGGCGACGGACGGTCACCGTCTGGCGTACTGCAACACGACGATTGCGGGCGAGAAGTTCGCACGTCAGGAAGTGATCATCCCGCGCAAGACGATTCTCGAGTTGCAGCGTCTGCTCGAAGACATCGACGATCCGGTGCAGATCGACGTGGCGCCGAGCCAGGTCAAGTTCCGTTTCGCGAACGTCGAGCTGGTATCGAAGCTGGTCGAGGGCAAGTTCCCCGACTTCAACCGAGTGATCCCGAAGGGTTACAACAAGAGCTTCGTGATCAGCCGTGAAGAGCTGCATCGTTCGTTGCAGCGCGCGGCGATCGTGACGTCGGACAAGTTCAAGGGTGTGCGTTTCCTGGTGAGCGAAAACCAGTTGAAGATCAGCGCGAACAACACCGAAAACGAAGAAGCGCAAGAAGAAATCGAGATCGATTACACGGGCGAGTCGGTGGACATCGGCTTTAACGTGACGTATCTGCTCGACGTGCTGTCGAACCTCAAGGTCGAGCAGGTGAAGGTCAGCCTCGGCGACGCCAATTCGAGCGCGCTGATCACCCTGCCTGACAACGACGAATTCAAGTACGTCGTCATGCCGATGCGCATTTGAGCGGCTTGTCCGCCATACGCGCCGTCACACATGCGCGAAGGGGCCGAGCGCCCCTTTGGCGTTTCTAGAGAATTATCCTTTTGCGGGATAAGCGGCCTTCGGAGCGCCAAAAGCGTTCGGGGGGCGGCAGGTCATGAAGCAGTAATTCGTCAGAAATGACGCAGTAACCGGAAGATTGTCATGAGCGAACAGCAAAAGCAGGCCGAAAGCGGCTATGGTGCAGCCTCCATTCAGATCCTCGAGGGTCTGGAGGCTGTGCGCAAGCGTCCCGGCATGTACATTGGCGACACGTCGGACGGTACGGGTCTGCATCACCTGGTTTTCGAGGTGCTGGACAACTCGATCGACGAGGCGCTTGCGGGTTACTGCGATGACATCCACGTGATCATTCACGCGGACAATTCCATTTCCGTGACGGACAACGGTCGCGGCATTCCCACGGGCATCAAGTTCGACGACAAGCACGAGCCGAAGCGTAGCGCGGCGGAAATCGTGATGACGGAGCTGCACGCCGGCGGCAAGTTCGACCAGAACAGCTACAAGGTGTCGGGCGGTCTGCACGGTGTGGGTGTGTCGTGCGTGAACGCGCTCTCGTCGTACCTCAAGGTCACCGTGCGTCGCGACGGCAAGAAGCACTTCATGGAATTCCACCGTGGCGTGCCGCAGAACCGTGAGATCGAGGTGGTCGACGGCGTTGAGACGTCGCCGCTCAAGGTGTTGGGCGACACGGACAAGCGCGGCACGGAAGTGCACTTCCTGGCTGACGAAACGATCTTCGGCAAGGTCGAATTCCACTACGACATTCTCGCCAAGCGCATGCGCGAGCTGTCCTTCCTGAACAACGGCGTTCGCATTCGTCTGACGGATCAGCGCACGGGCAAGGAAGACGATTTCGCGTTCGGTGGCGGCGTGAAGGGCTTCGTCGAGTACATCAACAAGTCGAAGACGGTGCTGCACCCGACCGTCTTCCACGTGATGGGCGAGCGCGACGGCATTGGCGTGGAAGTCGCCATGCAGTGGAATGACAGCTACAACGAATCGGTGCTGTGCTTCACGAACAACATTCCGCAGCGTGACGGCGGTACGCACTTGACGGGTCTGCGTGCGGCAATGACGCGCGTGATCAACAAGTACATCGCCGAGAGCGAGATCGCGAAGAAGGCCAAGGTCGAAACGACGGGCGACGACATGCGCGAGGGTCTGACCTGCGTGTTGTCGGTGAAGGTGCCTGAGCCGAAGTTCTCGTCGCAGACGAAGGACAAGCTGGTGTCGTCCGAAGTGCGTGCGCCGGTGGAAGAGTACGTGGCGAAGGCGCTGGAGGATTTCCTGCAAGAGACGCCGATCGACGCGAAGATCATTTGCTCGAAGATCGTGGAAGCGGCGCGTGCGCGCGACGCGGCACGTAAGGCGCGTGAAATGACGCGTCGTAAGGGCGTGCTTGACGGCGTGGGTCTGCCGGGCAAGCTGGCGGACTGCCAGGAGAAGGATCCGGCGCTGTGCGAAATCTACGTGGTCGAGGGTGACTCGGCAGGCGGTTCGGCAAAGCAGGGTCGCGACCGTAAGTTCCAGGCGATTCTGCCGCTGCGTGGCAAGGTGCTGAACGTCGAGAAGGCGCGTTTCGACAAGCTGATTTCGAGCGAGCAGATCGTGACGCTGATTACCGCGCTGGGTTGCGGCATCGGCAAGGACGACTACAACATCGACAAGCTGCGTTATCACCGCATTATCATCATGACCGATGCTGACGTGGACGGTGCGCACATCCGTACGCTGTTGCTGACGTTCCTGTACCGTCAGGTGCCGGAGCTGATCGAGCGCGGCTACGTGTACATTGCGCAGCCGCCGCTGTACAAGGTCAAGCACAACAAGGACGAGCGTTACATCAAGGACGAGTCCGAGCTGGGTCAGTACATGCTGAAGCTGGCGCTGAACAACGCGGAGCTGGTGCCGACGACGGGCGCGGCCCCGATTTCGGGCGATGCACTGGGCGAACTGACGCGCAGCTATCAGTTGTCGGATGGCGTGATCGAGCGTCTGAGCCGCGTGTATGAGGCGTCGGTGCTGACGGCGGTGACCGAGGGCGTCGATATCGATCTGACCAACGAAGAAGTTGCGAAGCAATCGGCGGCGGCATTGGAAGCGGCGTTGAGCAATGACCCGCTGGCGCCGGAGATCACGATCACGGCGGTGACGGAAGACGTCGAGAATGCGGACCCGGTGGTGTCGCTGCGTGTGGAGCGTCGTCATCATGGCAACGTGAAGGTCAGCGTGATCGATCCGGACTTCCTGCAATCGGCGGATTACGCGCAGTTGCAGAAGACGGCCGAGACGTTCAAGGGGCTGATCGGTGAAGGTGCGACGATCAAGCGTGGCGAGCGTTCGCAAGCGGTGACGAACTTCAAGTCGGCGATGAAGTGGCTGATGGCCGATGCGGAGAGCAAGGTCTCGAAGCAGCGCTATAAGGGCCTGGGCGAGATGAACGCCGAACAGCTCTGGGAAACGACGATGGACCCGACGGTCCGCCGCCTGCTCCGCGTACAGATCGAAGACGCCATCGCCGCCGACGGCATCTTCACGACGCTGATGGGTGACGATGTTGAGCCGCGCCGCGCGTTTATTGAAAGCAATGCGCTGCGGGCTGGGAATATTGATGTTTGATTCAGTCGGATGACGTAGCGCGCCAGAGTAAGTGCGACTGGCGCCACAGTTTTACGACTTGACGACGAAGTAGAAGCGACTGACCTACCGCCATGCCAAAGCAGTAATGCTGTGATGGGGGCGAGAACTAGAAAAAGGCCTTGGTTCAAGGCCTTTTTCTTTTTCGACGATTCTCTAATTTGCCGTCGGCATCCGGGCGCAGGTCGCGGGCGTTAATCCGGTGAGCGATGATGCGTGCGCCCACCGGTGAAGCGCTTACGCTAGAGCCGCCACCAGTTCCGGCACAATCGAGAACAGATCCCCAACGATGGCGTAATCCGCCACGCCGAAAATCGGTGCTTCCGCATCCTTGTTGATCGCGACAATGATCTTGGAATCTTTCATACCGGCGACGTGCTGAATCGCCCCCGAGATGCCGACGGCGATGTACAACTGCGGCGCCACGATTTTGCCGGTCTGTCCGACTTGCAGGTCATTCGGCACATACCCGGCATCGACTGCGGCTCTGGACGCACCAAGCGCGGCCTGAAGCCGGTCGGCGAGGGGTTCGAGAACGCGCGCGAAATTCTCGTCGCTGCCAAGGCCGCGACCTCCCGAGACGATGACACGCGCGCTGGTCAGTTCCGGCCGGTCGAGTGCCGTCTCATTCCGACTGACAAACGTCGACTTGCCACTGTCTGCGGCCGCATCGATGCGCTCGATGGACGCGTTACCGCCCTGCGCGCTCACGGGTGTAAACGCCGTCGCGCGTACGGTTATCGCCTTCACGGCGTCGCGTGAGCGAACCGTAGCGATGGCATTACCGGCATAGATCGGCCTGTCGAACGTATCGGCGCCGTGCACCGCCGTGATCTCGGAAATCTGCGCGACGTCGAGCTTTGCCGCAATGCGCGGCATCAGGTTTTTGCCGAACGCCGTCGCCGATACGAGCAAGTGAGAGTAAGTGCCAGCGATGCTCAGCACGGTCTGCGCCAAATTTTCGGCCAGCTCCCCGACGAGTTGCGGCGCGTCGGCCAGCAACACTCTCGCGATGCCTGCAATCGACGCCGCGGCGCTCGCGGCGACCTGCGCCTGATGTCCCGCTACGAGCAGGTGAATCTCGCCACCGATCTGTTGAGCCGCGCTCACGACATTCAACGTCGCGGGCTTGATCGAAGCACCGTCATGTTCGGCAATGATCAGAATCGTCATGTAGGTCCCCCTCCTTTACAGCACTTTCGCTTCAGTCTTGAGCTTCTCGACCAGCGTCTTCACATCGTCCACACGTTGGCCGGCCGCCCGCGCTGGCGGCGCCGCGACCTTTAACGTTTGCAGCCGTGGCGTGACGTCGACCCCGAGCGCCTCCGCGCTGATCGTCTCAAGCGGCTTCTTCTTCGCCTTCATGATGCTCGGCAGCGTGACGTAGCGGGGTTCGTTGAGTCGCAGGTCCGCCGTGACGACAGCCGGCAGGGTGAGCGAGAGCGTTTGCGAGCCGCCATCCACTTCACGCTCGACCGTCGCCTTGCCGCTCTCCAGCGTCACCTTCGAGGCGAAGGTCGCTTGCGGCAGATCCGCCAGCGCCGCCAGCATTTGTCCGGTCTGGTTGGCGTCGTCGTCGATTGCCTGCTTGCCGAGCACGATCAGTTGCGGTTGCTCCTTGTCGACGATTGCCTTGAGGAGTTTCGCGACCGTCAGTGGCTCCGTGCCGTCCGCTGTCTCGACAAGAATCGCCCGATCCGCCCCCATCGCGAGCGCAGTGCGAAGGGTTTCCTGCGACTGTGCAACACCAACGGACACGACGACCACTTCGGTCGCGACACCGGCCTCCTTGAGTCGTACCGCCTCCTCGACGGCGATTTCGTCGAAGGGATTCATCGACATCTTCACGTTCGCGATGTCAACTCCAGTGCCATCCGCCTTCACGCGAATGTTCACGTTGTAGTCGACCACGCGTTTGACTGCGGTCAATACCTTCACTACGCTCCTCCTTCCTGAAAAATGGACGGCACACGAAACGAAGCGCAGGGAATATCGCGTGGTTCGTGTCATGCCTGACCACGCGTTCCGACGCGCCACCGCCGCCCAACGCATGCCGGCGGCCATTCTGTTCGACGCCATCGATCATGTCCATTTCACAATACTTATCGTTTGATAACTGACAGATATCGATTTTTCGAACCCATACGCGCATTCGCCGCCAATTCATTCCTGGCATTTATCAATTATTAAAATCAGGCGATTGGACGAAATAAATCGACCTATTTCACAATTCGTACGACAGCCACGCGAGGTCGCCCCGGATCTCGGTACGCGCGTGAAAGACACATCAGGAGACATTCCATGGAGCAGTTCCAGCTATATATCGATGGCGAGTGGTGCGCCCCCTCGTCGGGTGAGTGGTTCGACACCGTCGAACCGTATTCCGGTGAAGTTTGGGCGCGAATTCCGCGCGGCAATGCCGAAGATGCGAACCGCGCCGTCGAAGCCGCGCATCGCGCCTTTCTGTCGCCGGAGTGGTCCGGGCTGAGCGCTACACAGCGCGGTGCACTGCTGCGTCGGTTCGCCGATCTCATCGAAGTGAATGCGGACCGGCTCGGGCGGATCGAGCAGCGCGACAACGGCAAGCTGATCGCCGAAGTCAGCTCGCAGGTGAAGAATGTCGCGCAGTGGTTCCACTACTACGCCGGCCTCGCCGACAAGATCGGCGGCAGTGTTGTGCCGATCAACAAGCCCGGCGTGTTCAACTACACCAAGTACGAGCCACTCGGTGTCGTCGTGGCGATCACGCCGTGGAACTCGCCGCTGTCGCTGACTTCATGGAAGATGGCCCCCGCACTCGCTGCCGGCAACACGATCGTGCTCAAGCCATCGGAATTCACTTCGGCCTCGCTGCTTGAACTGGCTAAACTCGCCGAGCAGGCTGGCTTTCCGCGCGGTGTCGTGAACGTTGTTACCGGATATGGCGCAGAAGTCGGCGAACCGCTGGTCCGACATCGTCTAACGGCGAAGGTCGCCTTTACCGGCGGCGACATTGGCGGGCGCGCCGTGAATCGTCTTGCGGCCGAAGACTTGAAGAAAGTCACGCTGGAACTCGGCGGCAAGTCGCCGAACATCGTGTTCGACGATGCCGATCTCGATCAGGCGGTCAAAGGCGCGGTCTCCGGCGTGTTCGCCGCCTCCGGGCAAACCTGCATGGCGGGCTCGCGCTTGCTGCTTCAGGAGAACATTTACGACACCTTCGTCGAGCGCCTGATCGCCATGGTGTCGGAGGCCCGCATCGGCGATCCTTCGCAGATGGACACGCAGGTCGGTCCGATCGCGACACGTCCGCAGTGGGAAAAAATTCTGGGCATGATTCAGATGGCCAAGGACGACGGGGCGACTTGCGTGCTGGGCGGCCACCCGCTCACAGGCGAAGGCTTCGGGCAGGGACAGTTCATCGCGCCGACGATCTTCACTAACGTCACCAACGACATGCGCATCGCGCAACAGGAGGTGTTCGGTCCCGTGCTTTCGGTGATCCGGTTCAAGAACGAGGACGACGCCATTCGCATCGCCAACGATGTCGATTTCGGCCTGGCTGCCGCTGTCTGGACCCGCGATTTGCATCGCGCGTTCTACTGCGTCGACCGCATTCGTGCGGGCACTGTCTGGGTGAACAACTACCGCAGCACCAGCTTCACCACACCCTTCGGCGGCTACAAGATGAGCGGTCTCGGGCGCGAAGGTGGCGTCGAAGCGCTCAAGGAGTACTACCAGACCAAGAGCGTGTGGATCACGACGCAGCCCGATCGTGCCAATCCCTTCATCCTCGGCTGACACGATCATGCAAAACACAGTAGAGAAGACTATGTCCGAAGCCGTTGACGTCGCCGATGTGCTTGTCGTGGGAAGTGGCGTTGCCGGGTTGTCCGCCGCAGTCACCGCACTCGAAGCGGGCCTGCGCGTGATCGTGCTCGAACGCTCCGTCGAAGCGGAGTTCGGTGGCAATAGCCGCTGGACCGAGGCTTACGTGCGGATGAAGAACGACAGCGAGATTTCCGACGACTTCGAAGAGCAGTTCGCCCTGAACGCCGGCGCAAACCTCGATCCGAACGTCCTCGACGCAGTGAGCGACGCCTATGCCGACTGGCCCGCTTACGTGAAGGCGCACGGCCTGCCCGATCCCGAGGTGATCTCGCGCTTTGCCGAATCGGTGCCGCCCACGGTCTCATGGCTCAAGGGTTTCGGACTGCGCTTCGAACCGCAGCCGATCTATCACCTCACGCAGCACACCACGCGCATTGCCGCGCAGGGCGGCGGCCTCGCAATCATCGAGCGTCTGGCAGCCGAGGCCAAAAAACTCGGCGCGCAGACGCTTTACCGCACGACCGCCACGGGCCTGATCCGCTCGGCAAACGGCCGCATTGAAGGGGCCGTGGTCACGGACGCGCAAGGCGTTCGCCGTGAGATCCGCGCACGCGCCACGATTCTCGCGTCCGGCGGCTATCAGGGAAATCCGGAAATGCTCACGCGTTACATGGGCACGCGTGCGCGCTATATCCGGCCGGTCGCCATCGGCGGCTATTACGACAAGGGCGAAGGCATCACGATGGCGCTCGACGCGGGTGCCGCGCCTGCGGGCGACTTCTCTTCCTATCACTCGGAACCCATCGACCCGCGCTCGCGCCAGCCGGGTGCGGTGATCTTCATCTATCCGTACGGTGTGCTCGTGAACAAGCTGGGACGCCGCTTTCTCGATGAAGCCCCCGGCGCCAGCGATGCCAGTTACGACAACATCACGCGTGCGATTGCAGAGCAGCACGAAGGCATCAGTTATGTGATCTTCGATTCTCGCGTGGAGGAGATTCCCCGCTGGAAGACGAGCATCCGCTCCGAAGTGCCGCCGGTTCAGGCCGAGACGCTGTCTGCGCTGATCGGAAAACTGGGGCTGCCGCTCGACGCCACGCTCGAATCCATCGAGGCGTACAACCGAGCGTGTCCGACGCAAGGTCACTACTCGCCTCTTGAACTCGATGGTCTGGCAACGACCGACCTGTGGCCGCCCAAGTCGAACTGGGCAACACCGATCGAAAACGGACCGTTCTACGCGTTCCCGATCATCTCCGGCAACTGCTTCACGTTCGGCGGGGTGAAAGTCAATGTCGATGCGCAGGTGCTCGACAACGACGGCAAGGCGATTCAGGGCCTTTATGCCGCCGGGGAAACCGTCGGGCTGTATCACCAGGTCTACACGGGATCGACCTCGGTGCTGCGCGGTCTGGTGTTCGGCCGCCTCGCTGCGACGCACATCGCCGCCTCGCAGCGTTGAGGTGATCGGGCGCCAAGGCGATAGGACGTTTGGCGGCAGACGGCCGCTCAACCGTCCATCAGTTCGCTGCCGCGTGTGCGCAGCAGATTGAGCAGGCAAACGGACGCAGGGGAGAGATACCCCTGCGCCCGGTAGGCCACGCCGAACTGGCGTTTCATCACGAGTGAGGGTGCATCCACCTCGCGCAGCAGCGTATCGAACTTGCCCTTGCCCAGATTACGGCGCGCCACGAAGCTGAGCAGTCCCGTGCGGGCGATCAGCGGCGGCAGCAACGAAATCGAATTCGTCTCGATCTGAACGACGGCAGGCGGCAGCCCGAATTTCTCCATTGCGGCGTCGAGCCACTGACGGGTTGCGACGGATTTCGCGGGCAAGATCCAGCGATAGTCCGCGAGCCGTTTGGCTGGCGCATCGCTCTTGAAAATCGGATGCTCGCGGCTGGCGACGACCACCACAGAATCGTCGGTGATCGGATACGTAATCAGTCCGTCGCGCCCCGTCGCGATCGGCCCCACGACCAGATCGAGTTGCCCGGCTCTCAGGTGCTCATGCAGCACGTCGTTCATCCCGATCTGCAATTCGATCGTGATTTCGGGGGCCGTTTGCAGTAGCACCTCACTCACGCGCGGCAGGAGAAATTCTGCCGTCGTCGCCGCCGTGCCAAGACGCACATGCCCGATGGCGCCGTTCGCAAAATCGTTCAGTTCGCGCGTCGTCTCCTCCATCGTGCGCCGTACATGACGTGCGCGCTCAAGCAATAACGTGCCCATCGGGGTCAGTTCGATACGCCGCCCGACTCGCGCGAAGAGTTCCGCATTCAACTCTTCTTCGAGACGCTGAAGGCATTTGGAGAGCGCCGGCTGTGTGCGATGCAACGCCTCTGCGGCCCGGCCCAGATGCCCCAGTTCGGCAATGGTTTCGAAGTACGTCAGGTCGCGCAGATCCATGGCTAATCAATAACTCTGATTCATCATTTGATAAAAATTAGAGAATGGACTTCATGTTTTGGGATGTCAATAATTTCAATCATTCACACCCCCGACTCGACCAGAGAGACATGACTCACACCATCCTCGTCACTGCGCCCCGGCTCGCCAAGGCAGGTGTCGACCGCCTGAATGCTGCCGGCTGCACGACGCTTTTTCTTCGCGACGCTAACGACCCGACCGAAGTCGAACGGTGGCTGCGCACTCATCCGGTGGACGCCGTGATTTCCCGTACCGTGACGCTGTCCGGGGAGGCGATTCGCGCGTGCCCGACGCTCAAGGTGATCTCGAAGCACGGCGTGGGTGTCAGCAATATCGACGTCGCCGCTGCGTCGGCGTGCGGCATTCCCGTCTACGTCACGCCGGGCGCGAATGCGCAATCGGTCGCCGAGATGAGTCTCGGCCTCATGTTGGCCGCCGCGCGACGCATCGGCTGGATGGACGCCGAATTGCGTGCAGGACGCTGGACGCGCGCGCAGGATGGCGTGGAGCTGGCCGGTCGCACACTCGGTCTGGTCGGCTTCGGCCAGATCGCCCTGCGTGTCGCACACGCGGCCATGGCCATCGGCATGAAGGTCGCAGCCTACGATCCGGCGATTCCTGGTGCGAGAACGCTTGATGGCGTCGCCATCGTGCCCGATCTCGACACGTTGCTCTCACGCGCGGATGTGCTCAGCCTGCATGTCCCGCTCACGGCCACCACGCGCGGGATGATCGGGCGACGCGAACTGGCGCTGTTGCCCGCCGACGCGATCCTCGTCAATACGGCGCGTGGCGAAGTCGTTGACGAAGCGGCGCTGATCGAGGCGCTCTCGACTCGCAAGCTCTTCGCCGCAGGACTCGACACGACGGCCAGCGAGCCGATCGAAGCGGATAACCCACTGCTCGCGCTGCCGAACGTGGTGCTCACCCCGCATGTCGGCGGCTCCACGCCGGCCGCCCTCGCCTCGATGGCGAGCGGCGCGGTGCAGAACGTGCTCGGCTTCCTGAGCGGCCACCTGCCCGATGCACGCACCTGTGTGAATCCCGAAACCCTTCGTTCCGAAATCCTTTGTCATTCCGAGGCATCAGCACAATGAAGCAAGAATCTCTTATTTGGCCGACGGGCTACCGTATCAACCCGCGCGAGGCGGGACCGTCCGACGAGTTCATCGACGCGTTTCGCGCAATCCCCGTGCCGGTCGCCGGTGACTGTTCGGGACGTAGCCTTGGCACGACCGGCCTGCGTCCGTATCACCGCGATCTCACCGAGGTGCTTTGCGGTCGGGCAGTCACGGTGCGCGTGCGTCCGGGAGACAACCTCATGATCCACAAGGCGATGCTCATGGCGCAGCCGGGCGACGTCATCGTGGTAGACGGCGGCGCGGATGTATCGCAAGCGCTGATCGGCGGCCTGATGCGCACCACGGCCGTGTCGCGCCGATTGGCGGGATTCATCGTCGACGGTGCGATTCGCGATGTGCTCGAGTGGGCGGAGCCCGGCATGCCCGTATTCGCTCGCGGCAACACGCATCGCGGGCCGAGCAAGGACGGACCGGGCATGATCAACATTCCCGTGGCTGTGGGCGGCATGGTCGTCAATCCGGGGGACTTGATTCTTGGCGACGCAGACGGTCTCATCGCACTTTCACCCGATGGGTTATCCGATCTGCTCAGCGCCGCGCAGGCTCACCTCAAACGCGAGGCGGGGATTCGTGCGCAAAATGCTTCGGGCCACTCGGATGTCGAGCGTTTCGACGCCATGCTGCGCCAGCGAGGATTGCGCATCTGAAGCGCGCGGCGCCCCACTCCTCAGAGAACAAGATGAAAGCAGTCGATAGCTTTTCGTGCCTGCGGCCTGTCCCCGGCCACCCGGACGTTTTCCATTTCAGCCTGCCGGCAGCGCAAGCCGCCGGCGCGGGAGCGCTCTCGACGCTGCCCTACTCGCTGCGGGTACTCGCCGAGCATCTGTTGCGTCATGAAGACGGCGCAGTGATTACCGCCGACGCGATACACGCGTTCGCCACCGCCGCCCATGCAGGCAGCACCGATGTCGACGTGTCCTTCTTCCCCGGCCGCCTGATGATGCAGGACTCGTCGGGATTGCCGGTGCTCGCCGACTTCGTCGCGCTCGACGAGGCAGTGCGCAAAGCGGGAGCCGACCCGACCCGTGTCAGCCCCCGCATTCCTATCGACCTCGTCGTTGATCATGCTGTGGAAGTCGATCACTGGGGCTCGACGCAAGCGAGTGCGCAAAACCTCGATCTGGAGTTCCATCGCCACGCCGACCGGTATCGCTTCTTGCGCTGGGTTCAGCAACGCATGCCGCGACTGCGCGTCGTGCCACCGGGCACGGGCATCTGCCATCAACTCAATCTGGAAGTGCTCGCCGACGTGATTGCCGTCAGGCAGGCGCCGGACGGACGGCAGATCGCTGGCTTCGATTCCTTGCTAGGCACCGACAGCCACACGACCATGGTCAACGCGCTGTCGGTTTTCGGCTGGGGTGTGGGGGGCGTGGAAGCCACGGCGGCTGCGCTTGGCGAGCCTGTCGTGATGAAGATTCCCGAGGTCGTCGGTGTCCGGCTTCGCAACCGGCTGGCCGACGGCGTTCTCGCCACCGATCTGGCGCTCGCGCTCACCGCCGAGTTGCGCAAGCACGACCTCGTGCTGCGCGTCGTCGAGTTCTGCGGCCCGGGCGTGCACACACTGTCGATTCCCGACCGCGCGACGATCGCCAACATGGCGCCCGAGTATGGCGCGACGATGGGATTCTTCCCCGCCGACGCACGCACCGTCGATTACCTTCGTGCCACGGGCCGACCGCAAGCACAGGTGCAACTCGTCGAGGCGTATCTCGATGCGCAATGGATGCTGCATTGTGAATCCGATCCGGAGCCACACTTCCACCGGCTCATCGATTTCGACCTTGCGAGCGTGGCGCCTACGCTCGCCGGGCCACGTCGCCCGCACGATGCGCTCTCACTCGCAAGTCTCACCGCGACGGTGCCGCCATCGCGAGGGAGCAGCAGCGCTCTGGATCATGGCGCCGTCGTCATTGCCGCCATCACCAGTTGCACCAACACCTCCAACCCGAGGGCACTGGTGGCTGCCGGATTGCTTGCGCGAAATGCACTCGCGCGCGGCCTGCGCAGCGCGGCTTGGACGAAGACGTCATTTGCTCCTGGCTCGCGTGTGGCCTCCGGCATGCTGGAGCGCGCAGGTCTGCAAAGCGCGCTCAACGCGCTCGGGTTCCATGTCGTCGGACACGGATGCATGACCTGCATGGGCAACTCGGGGCCACTCGCCGACGCCATCGAAACGCAGATACGCGAACAGGATCTGTCCGTCGCGGCCGTGTTGTCGGGTAACCGAAATTTCGAAGGGCGCATTCACCCGCGATGCAAGCTCTCGTATCTGGCGTCGCCGCCGATGGTGGTCGCGCTCGCCATTGCCGGCACCGTGCGCATCGATCTCTCGTGCGAACCGCTCGGCGTTGATGAACAACAGCGTTCGGTGTTTCTGCGCGACATCTGGCCGAGCGACGTCGATATTGACGCAGTGCTCGACGCCACCGATATGCGCGAACTGAGCGAGATCAACCGTCGTTCGTCATTCGACGGCCCGGCCCAGTGGATCGCTATCGAGCCACCGTCGACCGACCGATATCCATGGGATGACGATGCCGGATTTATCCGCCGTCCGCCGTTCCTGTCGGAAGCCCTCACCCGCCCGCTCGCGTCGACTGATATCCTCGGCGCGCGCCCGCTGCTGCTGCTCGGCGATAACGTGACGACCGACCACATCTCGCCGGTGTCGCGCATTTCGCCAGAATCGGAAGCGGGTCGATGGCTGCTGTCTCAGGGCGTTGATGCAGCGAACCTCGCAAGCTTCAGCGCACGACGACTGAATCACGACGTCATGCTGCGTGGCGGCTTCGCGAATCCCCGTATTCACAACCTGCTCGTACCGGGCACCGAGGGCGGCATCACGCGGCTGATGCCTGACCACGACACGATGCCGATCCACGACGCTGCGGCAACCTATGCGGCGCGTGGGGTCCCTGTCGTCGTCATCGCCGGACGCGGTTACGGTGCCGGTTCCGCGCGCGACTGGGCGGCCAAGGTCACGCGAATGCTCGGTATCCGCGCCGTGATTGCCAGAAGCTTCGAGCGCATCCATCGCACGAATCTGGTTGCCTTCGGTGTGCTGCCGCTCACCTTGCCCGACAACGTCGAGCTGTCGCTGGACGGCACCGAGACGTTCGATCTCATCGGCGTCGAAGCCGGTCTGCGCGTCGGCGGGTCGGTCGTACTCGAAGTCCAGCGCGCGACCGGCGCACGCATGCGCTATGCGCTACATGCACACATCGAAACGGACGTTGAGGTCAACTGGCTCAAACATGGCGGTCTGCTGCCCAAGGTGATGCACCACGTTTGTTGATGTCGCTTTTTTTGATTCCCCCGATCGCAATCGATATCGGTTGATTGCCGTCGATTTCATACGCAAGCCCCCAAGCAAAGCGGGCGGCCCGACATTCGGGACACGCCCGCCACATAAAAAGCAGATGGAGACATGAAGATGCACCCGAGCAACGCAGACACCACGATTAACGTTCCGGTATCGCCGGATGAGGAAACCCTCTTATACGGGCGCGTATTCCGGCGCATCGTTCCGCTTCTGGTCCTATGTCTGATGGCGGCCTTCATCGATCGCTTCAACATCGGGTTCGCCAAGCTTCAGATGCTCGACGACCTGAAGTTCAGCGAAACCGTGTATGGCCTGGGCGCGGGCATTTTCTTCGTCGGCTACTTCCTGTTCGAGGTGCCGAGCAACATGATCATGCACCGCGTGGGCGCAAGACGATGGATCGCGCGAATTCTGATCACCTGGGGTATTGTCTCAGGTGCGACGTGTTTGGTTAGTACTCCAATGCAGTTTTATGTGCTTCGCTTCTTGCTGGGCGTAGCTGAGGCGGGGTTTTTCCCCGGCGTCATTCTTTACCTGACTTACTGGTTCCCGGCGGCCCGTCGTGCTCGCTTCAATGCGCTTTTCATCATCGGCATTCCGCTCTCGGGGGTAGTCGGCAATCCGATCACGGGTTGGATTCTGTCCCATTTCGACAAAATGGGTGGATGGGCAGGCTGGCAGTGGATGTTCTTTCTGGAAGCTATTCCGTCCATCGTGCTGGGTTTCGTCGTGCTTCGCATGCTCGACGACCGCATTGCCGATGCGCGCTGGCTGTCCGCCGCCGAGAAGCATGTGCTCGAACGCAACCTCGCCAACGATGTGGGCGCGCACCAGACGCACGACGTCAAAGGGGCGTTTCGCAATCCGCGCCTCTGGGCGCTGGCCATCATCTATTTCGGCCTGTGTATGGGGTTGTATGGCGTGGGCTTCTGGATGCCGACCATCATTCGCGCAAGCGGCATTCTCGATACGACCACCATCGGCCTGCTCGGATCGATACCGCCGCTGTTTACCGTCATCGCCATGCTCGTGAACTCCTCGCATTCGGATCGCATGGGCGAGCGCCGCTGGCACATTGCCGTCCCGTGCACGATCGGTGCGATAGGGCTGATCGTCTCGACGACGAGCGTGGGTAATCCGGCAATCGCGATTGCTTCTCTGACGGCGGGTTACATGGGGATCATGGCGTCGTCGCCCGTGTTCTGGAGTCTGGCGACCACGTTTATGACCGGCATTGCCGCTGCGGCCGGTATCGCGATGATCAATTCCATCGGCAACATTGCTGGCGTCATCAGTCCGTGGCTCATCGGCTGGTTCAAAGACACGCTCGGCAGCACCGACATGGGCATGTACGCGATTGCAGCATCTCTCGTGCTGGGGGCATTCGTCGCGCTGGCACAACCCAAACCTCAACGCAATCTATAACATCCAGAGGACTTCACTCATGGCATGGACTCAGGCACGGCGGGCACTCGGGATGAACCCCTCCGTCATTCGGGAAATTCTGAAGATCAGCGCGAAGCCGGGCATCATCAGTTTTGCCGGTGGCTGGCCTTCGGCGGCGACTTTTCCCCTCGAAGCCTTCGAAGAAAGCTGCGCAGCCGTGTTGCGTGACGACGGTCGCGCCGCGTTGCAGTACTCCGCCAGCGAAGGCTTCGAGCCGCTGCGCGAAATGGTGGCCGCATCGTTGCCGTGGCAAGTCAACCCAGCCGACGTGCTGATCACGACGGGCTCACAGCAGGCGCTGGATCTGCTGGGCAAAATCCTGATCGACGAAGGCAGCCGCGTGCTTGTCGAGACGCCGACCTACCTCGGCGCGTTGCAGGCGTTTGCACCGATGGAGCCTGACATCGTGGGCGTGAATAGCGACGCCGACGGCATTGACGTGCGCGACTTCGCCAGTAAAGCCGACGGTGCCCGATTCCTTTACGCGCTGCCCAACTTCCAGAACCCCACGGGACGCACGATGAGCGAAGCGCGCCGACGCGATCTCGTCGCCCGCGCGCAGGACACCGGTGTGCCGATCGTCGAGGACAATCCGTACGGCGACTTGTGGTTCGATGTCCCGCCACCGGCGCCGCTCACGGCCCGCAACCCGGAAGGGTGCGTCTATCTGGGGTCGTTCTCCAAGGTGCTCGCACCGGGATTGCGACTGGGCTATCTGGTTGCACCGCGTGAGATCTTCCCCAAGCTGCTGCATGCCAAGCAGGCTTCCGATCTGCACACGCCCAACTTCAATCAGCGCGTGGTGGCGCGTCTGATGGAGAGCGGGTTTCTGGAGCGCCACATCCCGTCCATCAGGGCGCTCTACAAAGCCCAGCGCGACACGATGCTCGCCGCATTGCAACGGGAGATGGCGAGGCTCGACGTCACGTGGAACGAGCCCGCCGGTGGGATGTTCCTCTGGGTCAGACTACCCTCGGGCATGGATGCCGGGCGGCTTCTGCCGCATGCTGTCGACAACGGGGTGGCGTTCGTCGCCGGGTCCCCGTTCTTCTCGAACGCACCGGATCCGGCGACAATGCGCCTGTCGTTCGTGACCGCCAGCGTCGAGCAGATCGATGTCGGCATCGCGGCACTTGCGAAAACGATTCGGGAACATCAGGGCGCGAAGTAGCCTCCCGCATACCCTGACGATATCCACGCTACCAGCGCTACCGTTCGTCGCTCGCGCTTCATGTTCGGCCCTGGCGAGATCTCATCCTTGCCGGGCCGCGACGCCTCACCTGTCCAACGCCATGCCGACCGCACTCTTTTCCAGCGAATTCCAGAATCCCGACGAATGGCTGCCCGCCTTGCGTCACCATATGCCCGAGCTAAAGGTGCAGTGCTGGCCCGAAGTCGACGATCCCGCCGATGTGGATGTGCTGCTCGTCTGGGCACCGCCTGAGGAAGCACTGCGCTTTCCGAATCTGAAACTGGTGCAGTGTCTGGGCGCGGGCGTTGACCACCTCATCTCGGCGCCGATCCCCGATCACGTTCCGCTTGCGCGCCTCATCGATCGCAACCAGGTGGCCGGGTTCGTCGAGTATGTGGCCGCTGCCGTACTCGGCTATCACCGTGATCTGCCCCGTTTTCGCGACAGCCAGTCACGGGGTGTCTGGGAGAAGCGTGCGCGGGTGTTGGCGCAGAACCGGCGCATCGGCGTGATGGGGTTGGGCGAGATGGGCGCGCCGTGCGCCACCGCGCTGGCCAGCTTCGGCTTCGATGTTCGTGGATGGAGTCGGAGCCTGAAAGACCTGCCAACGATCCAGTGCTTCGCGGGTGCAGAGCAGATCGATGCTTTCCTCGATGGCGTGGACATCCTGATTTGCGCGCTGCCCCTCACGCCCGACACCGTCGGCATTCTGAATCACACGTTGTTCGACCGATTGGCCCCGCACGCCTGCGTCATCAATGTGGGACGTGGGGGGCACTGCAATGAGCCGCATCTATGCGAAGCGCTCAATAGTGGGCGATTGTCGGGCGCACTGCTGGATGTGACATCCGTCGAGCCGCTGCCGCCTGGTCACCCGCTCTGGACGCAAGAGCACCTCGAAATCACGCCACACATCGCGACGTCCCAGTCGGCGATGTCGGCCGCCGCCGTTGCCGTAGACAACATCCGGCGCGTACGACGCGGGCTGGAACCCCTTGGCCTCGTCAACCGAAAGCGTCTTTATTAATCCGCGCTGCGAACGCAGTCAGCCCACACCGTTTACCGCGAAGACACCGGCCCGGATGTCTCTGGCGTATTGTTCTGCGTCGTTGCACGAGGTGCGACGACGCGCTGCCCGCCGGGCAGTGCCGTCAACTCGATGGTTTCATTGATCTGCGTGAAGGCGCTCATGCTGGAGGCACGCATCTTGATCACCTTGTTGAGTTGCGGTGAGTACCAGATCGTCGCGTCGTAGGGCGTCGACTGCATCGAACGACCCTGGTTACGCGTCGGCACTTCGAGCAATGCGCCGTGGTATTCGACGCGCAGCACGTCGAAGGTTCCCGCCGGCGTGACGAGCGACTCCTGCGAGGCAACGCGTGCGTTGAGTTTCAGTGAGCGGCCTTGCGTGCCCAACGAAGCGTAGCTCATGGTCCAGGCCTGTCCCGGCTTGGCGTCCGCGCGAACCCAGCCGCCAGCAGGCATCGAATTGTCGATTTCGCCAAGCTGGGGCTGTGACATCTCGATCAATTTGCCGTCTGCCAGCTCCACACGAGCGCCGTTGTTGTAGAACAACTTGTCGCCGTCAATGCGATCCACGACCATCGCAACGCGACTCTTTACGCCGGTAAAGCCGTCGGTAATCGTGTACTCCCACCGTGCCCCCAATGTGCCGGCTGCCGCCTCGCGAGCCTGGGCTACCTGCTTCGCGGCGGCGGCACGCGAATCGGCGGTCTCGCGCGCCGCAATGGCTGCGCGACTGCGCGACGGCAACTCGTCGATGAAGCTCGCCGGAATGGCGTAGTTCAGGTTCTGATTCATATGACGGGCGTCTTCAAGCACGGCCGTGGTCAGACCGATCAGACGGCCGTCGGTGTCGAACAACCCGCCACCGCTCGATCCTGGAGAGACCGGTGCGGAGGTCTGGATCAATGAAATGCGCTCGTCCGTATCCAGATGCAACGACGAGATAATGCCGTCGGACAACGAAAGCTCCTGACCGCTCGGGCTGCCAAGTGTGTAGACCTTCTGCCCGACACGCAACGTGTTCATCGGGGCGCGCGTGACGGCGGGCGCGGTCATTTCATCGACCCGAAGTTGGCACAGATCCCGTGCCGGATCTACCAGTTCCAGCGCAGCGCGATGACTCGTGTTGCGTCGCTGCACGACCACGCGTGACGCTTTACGCAGGACATGACAATTCGTGGCGAGCCGCTGTGGCGCGACAACGACGGCACTGCCTTGCGACAGACGCTTGCCGTCGCGGTCGTATGTGATGACAACCCACACGCTAGGCGAGGTCTTTTCGTAGAGTTTTTCGGCATCCAGGGCAAGTGCCGGAACACAGATGGTTGCGGCCAGCGCTGTGGCCAGAAGACGTTTGAGCATGTGCGAAAAGCGCCGCGCGAAGCGCCGACCCCCATTTTTATTTGTATCGTTCTTGTGCGCCTTCGTCGTCAGTCCTGCGGCGATGGCGCCCGGTTCGCGAGAGTGTACCCAAAGCCCGGACGCCCTGCAAAAGCTCGGATTCCTGTATGCTATTTCGCACAAAAACAAGACGTTCTGACAATGACAAGAAAACACGCAGACCATCGGGGGATGGGGCCGCACGGGACTGCACGGCAATGGATGAGCCGCGCAGGTGTTGCTCTGACGCTGGCGGCAGCAGCCCTGCTTGCCGGCTGCGCTACGCCGACCGATATCACCAGCACACGCGCAACCGACTACAAAGCACACATCGATCGCATGTTCGTCATCTATGACGGGGATATGCGTTTTGGCGACGACTTTGCCGCCGGCTTTCGCGACGAACTCAAACAACGACTCGCGTCATGCAATATCAAAAGCGATTTCGGTGAAATACGTGCCCTGATGCTCGACACCTCGCCGGTGGAGCGGAAGCTTCGTGCGTTTCAACCGGACGTGACATTGCGTATAGATCCCAATGGCGGTGTCGTCACCGGCAATCTGCCGCTACGCGTCGATTTCCGCGTCAACATGTTCGACATGGATCGCGACGTCACGGTCTGGCGTGGCATTTTCCGGGTCCACCACGTTGGCACGCTCTACGTTTCCAAGACCGAGCGAGGCGCGGTCTTTGCGGTCGATATCGTGAATCAACTGATCATCGACGGGCTCATCCCTAATTGTCCGATCACGCAGCTCGACGCGGGCAATCGATTGCCGAAACGTCCGACAGTCACTGTCACGCCCACAGAGTCCGGTGCCGGGAAGGTGCCCGCAGCACCCGTGGCTTCGGGCAAGCCCGCGCCATCGCCTTACGTGCTTCCGGGGGTGCCGTCGGCGGCGACAGCGGGTGCTGACGCATCTGCGCGGACCGCTCCGGTCACGTCAGGCAAGCCCGGTCTCCCTGCGACATCTGCTATCCCGAGCCAGCCGACACGCGCGGCCCCGACTCCGACGCCTGCACCTGCACGGACAGCCGAGGAGAAGCCGGCACCGCAGCCGCGCGAAACGGCGGTGAAATCCACCTTGCCAGCATTGCCGTCGACGTCCCTGGCCGATCTTCCTCCGATCGATGCGCCCGAATCGCCGCCACCTGCCGCTACGCGGAATTCTGCGGTAGCACCGACAGTCACTCGCGTGGAATCGCCACCTGCTCCAAGTGGTAACACCACGAATCTCCGCACGGATACGCGCGTGAAGCTCGACGATCTGGATGGTCTGCTACCCGCCAAATGAGCGGCGTTCCGAGGACAACATGAAGCGGTTAATGATCGTGATGACGCTCGTGCTGCTTTGCGCGGCATGCGCGCACCGAGGCACGCAACCTTCGCTCGCCTACTCGCCCCTTCATTTCCGAATGCCGAAGCCGGAGGACAACCTCATTCGAAAACCCGGTTTTAGGATATGTGAGTCGGAAGCATTCGTCGCACTGGGGTACGGCCGACAGGTGATCGTATTCAAGGACACGAAGGCATCGCTACTGGCGGGACCGGACGTTGGCGCCTTGCAGATCGTGTTGATCGACGATCTGTTCAAGCGCGTGCAGAGCGAGGGGTTTTCAGACTATCCGCGATTCGCAGCGGAGAAGTTCTACGAATGCACGGATCGCGAGAAGGTGCTCGTAGAGAAAAATCTGACCAATGCGTCGATCTGCCTGTTTCGCCAGGATGTCCTCTTCTACCTCAACGCGAAAAAGAAGCAGGGCCTTTCGCAAAACGAGGCGATGCTGATGGTGTCGAAGATGTATCGCGAGAATACGGAGGAAGTCCTTCCGCAACGCCTCATCGATATGGCCGCGCCGATGGTCTATAAGGCGAAGACGGATGAAGACATGTACGCGCTTCGACGATTCCATTTCGAATCGTGTCTGTTCCCCGATCAATGGAAAGCTTGGTGGAACGCGCAACAGACACCGGAGAATCGATTGAAGTAGTTGCCTGAGGTGATAACAAAAGACCCAGTAATGAAAAAGCTCCTCTCGGGAGCTTTTTCATTTCGTAGCGACCGCTCGCAAAACGGCTAATGACTAATCATCCATGGCCTCCCCGCAGGTTGTTTCATGCCACTCGCCGACTGCGTCCCGGCGAGCTTCACCTTCCCTCCCGCGCAGCAACTGCACCCTGCCCTGTGTCCTCCCGCCGGTCCGTCTGATGACTGACGTGGCGCATTCGCAGCCCGCTCATTCGTCGCATGGGCGGCGCGACTTGCACCTCCCATCAACGCCAGCGCCGGCGCCGTGATCACTCTCGCGCCTTCCGTCCCGCAGTCCGGGCAATGACACGGTGCATCGCGGTCCGCGATCCGGCGCATTACCGCAAACGTTCCGCACGTCGCACATTCGAAGTCGTATATCGGCATTGCTGTCTCCGTCGTGAGTCGCGTGTCAGGACTTCACCGGATCCGGCGAACACGGCATGTCGATGCCGCCCTTCACATGACGGACCGGCCCATCGGCATTCGGACGAATATCGAAGTCGAATACCTGCGTCGGTAACCACAGCGTTGCGCAGGCATTCGGAATATCGACCACACCGCTGATATGCCCTTGCACCGGCGCGCATCCCAGAATCGAGTACGCTTGCGCGCCCGAATAGCCGAACTTCTTCAGATACTCGATCGCATTCAGGCACGCCTGACGATAGGCCACCGTCACATCCAGATAGTGCTGGCCGCCCTTCTCATCGACGGAGATGCCTTCAAAGATCAGATAGTCGTTGTAGGTCGGCGTAATCGGACTCGGTTGGAACACCGGATTACGAATGCCGTACTTCTCCATTCCGCCTTTAATCACGTTCACGCGCATATGCACCCAGCCGGCCATTTCGATGGCGCCGCAGAACGTGATCTCGCCGTCCCCCTGGCTGAAGTGAAGATCGCCGACGGAAAGCCCGGCGCCATCCACATACACGGGGAAGAAAATCTTGGACCCGCGTGACAGATCCTTGATGTCGCAATTGCCGCCATGCTCGCGCGGCGGTACCGTCCGTGCCCCTGATGCCGCCGCCTTCTCCCTCGCAGCGCCCGCCAATTTCCCCATATGCGCCGTCGCTGCGAACGGCGGATTCGCTAGCGGTGGCACACGGTTCGGCTCCTTCGCAATCAGTCCCGTCTCACGCGCGTTCCACGTCTCCAGCAACTTCGGATCCGGCAAACATCCGATCAATCCCGGGTGAATCAGCCCCGCGAAATTCACGCCCGGAATGTGGCGCGAACTCGTGTACAGCCCGTGAAAATCCCAGATCGATTTTTGTGCGTGCGGGAAATGATCCGTCAGAAAGCCGCCGCCGTTCGTCTTCGAGAAGAAGCCGTTGAATCCCCACTGGCTGTCCGCCTTCGCGCCGATATCCAACAGATCGACGACAAGCAAATCGCCCGGCGCCGCACCTTTCACGCCGACAGGACCCGACAAGAAGTGCACGATGGAAAGATCGATGTCGCGCACGTCGTCTGCGCTGTCGTCGTTCTTGATGAAGCCGCCGGTCCAGTCGTACGTTTCGAGAATGAAGTCGTCCCCAGGTTTTACCCAGCACGCCATCGGAATGTCCGGATGCCAGCGGTTATGCACCTGCTCATTCTCGTACGCGGATTGATTGAGATCGACTTTGATGAGAGTTTCTGCCATTTCTCGCTCCTGGTAACAAACGCCAGTGGGGGGGCACCAGCGATTCAATTGACGCCGGGCGGCGTCGGATTCACACAGAGAGGTATTCGAGCAACTTCTGACATCAACTACACAGACGAACAACGCACAACGAACGCAAGCTGCTACAGCGGATAAATACAGACATGCTCCGTACAAATGTGACGAACTGAGATGGTCCAGCAACATCCATACGCAAGCATTTTTCAAAGCATAAACACTTCGCACTACGTCAAATAACAGCACGAACTACCGTGTTTCCACTGATTTTTATAATTTCAGATCATATCGCGATCCTAATTGGTGCAAAATACTTTCCCTGTACAAGAATAAGCACCATCGATGGGCATCCGAGATGAAATATCAATCACTTGACGACTTTCTGCGCGCCACTGGCGAGCGCAATCCCGGTCAACCGGAGTTCCTGCAAGCGGTTACGGAGGTGATGGAGAGCCTCTGGCCGTTTATATCGAAGCATCCCAAGTACGCCGAGCACGGCTTGCTCGACCGTCTCGTCGAACCGGAGCGTATCGTCATGTTCCGCGTCTCGTGGGTCGACGATCATGGCGACGTACAGGTCAATCGCGGGTATCGCATCCAGCACAGTTCGGCCATCGGGCCGTACAAGGGCGGCCTGCGCTTCCACCCGTCGGTGAATCTCTCCATCCTCAAATTCCTCGCCTTCGAGCAGACGTTCAAGAACGCCCTCACCACGCTCCCGATGGGCGGCGGTAAAGGCGGCTCCGATTTCGATCCGAAGGGTAAGAGCCCCGGCGAAGTCATGCGTTTCTGTCAGGCCTTCGTCAGCGAACTCTTCCGTCACGTCGGCAGCGATACGGACGTGCCGGCGGGTGACATCGGCGTCGGCGGCCGTGAAGTCGGCTTCATGGCGGGCATGATGAAGAAGCTCTCCAACCGTGCCGATTGCGTCTTTACCGGTAAGGGGTTGTCATTCGGCGGCTCGCTGATTCGTCCCGAGGCCACCGGCTACGGCACGGTGTACTTCGCCGAAGAGATGCTCAAGAAAACCGGCCGCAGCTTCGACGGCCTGCGCGTGAGCGTCTCCGGCTCAGGCAACGTCGCGCAATACGCCGTGGAGAAAGCGATGGCGCTCGGCGCGAAGGTCGTGACCGTCTCGGATTCGAGCGGCACCATCGTCGACGAAGACGGTTTCACCACCGAAAAGCTCGCTGAGTTGATGGACGTGAAGAACCACCACTACGGACGCGTCAGCGATTACGCCAAGCGTACCGGCGTCAAGTTCCTCGCGGGCGAGCGTCCGTGGAATATCCCGGTGGACGTCGCGCTGCCGTGCGCCACGCAGAACGAACTCAATGCGGACGACGCCGAAACGCTGATCGCGAACGGCGTGATCTGCGTCGCGGAAGGCGCCAACATGCCGTCGACCAACGAGGCTGCCAAGCGCTTCGAGAGCAAGGGCATTCTGTACGCGCCCGGCAAGGCTAGCAATGCGGGCGGGGTTGCGACATCAGGTCTGGAGATGAGCCAGAATGCCATGCGCATCTCGTGGCCGCGCGAGGAGGTCGATGCGCGTCTGCACGACATCATGCGCAGCATCCACGAAGTCTGTGTGCAGCACGGTCGTCGTGCCGATGGCTCGGTGAGCTATGTCAACGGCGCTAATGTCGCCGGCTTCGTCAAGGTCGCCGACGCGATGCTCGCGCAAGGTGTGATCTGAGCTAGCGATCCGGCGTAACATACGCCCTATTCCTTCCCTCCCACCGGAGTCCGTCGAAATGAACAAGTAATGCCGGATGCGTTTTTGCATCACGTCCCCTCGCTGCCTGTCACGCGAGCGCATTGCTTTTCATTTCGACGATTGAGCCTCACCGATTACACGACGACTGCACATTGCGTCGTCGTCTCGTGTCGGCTTCGTCACATCATTGCGCGCACCGCGTTCCCAGAGGCAGTTTTCCGCAATTCCATCAGGAAGACACCATGCCCGAAACCAACACCCCTTTCGGTTCCGACGACGCCGACGACGTTATCGAACACAATCGCGCCGCGTGGGATCGCCAGGCGGCGACGCAATGCGAATGGTCGCGCCCGGTCAGCGCTGAAGTCATTGCTGCCGCACGCGACGGCCAATGGGGCGTGCATCTCACGCCCTCCGAGCTCCCCGTCGGCTGGTTGCCCGACGACGTCCGGGGCCAGCGAATCCTGTGTCTCGCCTCGGCGGGTGGCCAGCAAGCCCCGGTACTGAGCGCAGCGGGCGCCGACGTCACCGTGCTGGATATCTCGTCCGCACAACTCGCGCAAGACGACAGGGTCGCGCGTCGCGACGGTCTGTCGCTAACGACCCGGCAAGGCGATATGCGCGATCTGTCGATGTTCGACGATGGCACGTTCGACATCGTCTTCCATCCGGTGTCGAATCAATACGTGCCGGACATCCGTCCCGTGTGGCGCGAATGTTTCCGCGTGCTGCGACCCGGCGGACGCCTCCTGAGCAGCTTCTTCAACCCGGTGGTGTTCGTCGCAGACCGCAACCCGGAGGACGCAGGACGAGGCATCATCCGCCCGCGCTTCAAAGTGCCGTACTCGGACGTGCGTGATCTCTCGCCTGAAGCCCTCGCCGCGAAGCAAGCCAACGGCGACGCACTGGTTTTCGGTCACAGCCTCAGCGAGCAGATCGGCGGACAGCTCGAAGCGGGGTTCCTGCTCAAGGGCTTTATCGAAGACGACCAACCCAATCCGCGATTCGTCATCGATCGCTTCATGGCGACGTTCGTTGCGACTTACGCGGTGAAGCCATGAACAGGAATCCAGATCTCCAGCGTCCCCGTGCCCGTCACCGGATCGAAGTCCGCGCTGTAACGCTCGAAGTCGGGGGCGTCGGCGGCTTGTAATCCGGACGACGGTAGCCACTGGTGCCAGATGGTGTAGACGGTCTTGTGGATCGTCGAGATATGGCCTTTGTGCTCGAACACGGCATAGCGCACGGACGGAATTTCCACGCAGCGAAACGTTGTGGGCAAGCGGTCCTTGCGATGCACCTCGACACCAGCGATGTACTCGAACCCGCCGTCGCCATCGGGGTTACAGCACACGCCGTACGTCTCGTCGCTCACTTGATCCGGAACGTGGCCGATGTGAGGGCCGAACGCCTGCCACAACGCCGGAATCCCTTCATTAGTCGCGAACGTGAACCGGTCGCTCAGGCCGGCGACGAGCTTGCGTGCCGGGGTTTCGAATCGCGGCGGGGACAGGGGGATGAATTCGATGTCTTTCATGCGAAGGGGCTCCACGAGAGTCAGACCTGCAAGGTGTTGACGCGCCCTCAGTTGCTCCGGCGTGATGCCGAAGGCTTCGGTGAACGCGCGTGTGAACGCCTCGTGAGAGCCATAGCCGGCGTCGAGCGCCACGCCGAGTATTTCCGGCGTACCGGACGTCAGCGCATAAGCCGCCCGCGTCAGACGCCGCGCCCGAACGTAGCGCATCACCGGCCAGCCCGTCGTGACGGAGAACAGGCGCGAGAGCGAGAAACGAGTCATCTCGCTCGCCTCGGCAATATGGTCGAGCGTCAGTGCGTCGCTCAGGCGGACTTCAATAAACCAGAGGGCTTTGGCAACCGGATGCATAGCTTTCCCGAGAACATGTCGACGTGACTATAGAGCGACGCCGTAACACCCATTTGATCGTTCTTGCGCGGGTGGCGGGGGACTGACGGTAGTGCTCGACGTCGGCTTCTCGTCGCCAGATGTGACGACACCAGCCGTCTCTTTCCCTACCCGGCTTTCATCAATCGCCAGAAGGTCGTCCGGCTGATGCCCAGCGAGCGCGCCGCAGCCGCGCGATTGCCGCCCGCCGCCTGCAACGCGGCAATGGCAACCTCACGCGTGACGGCTTCGTGACGCTCTCCGGCATCGTCCTTGATCTCGCGCTGCGTATCGCGGCCCGGCGAACGTGTCGCCGTCAGACGCGCCAACTCCGGAAATACCTCATGCAGTGTTTGCGCATGCGCGACGACGTCGTTATCGAGGTAGATCGCCGCGCGTGCAAGCAGATTCTCCAGCTCGCGCACGTTCCCCGGCCAGTCGTAGCGATCGAAGAGCGGCGAGAGTACGTCGAGGATAGGCTTCGTCACGCGCGCATCCAGTCCGTATTGCACGGCGTTTCTTGCCAGCAGCGTTTGCGCCAGCAGACGCATATCGTCGCGTCGCTCGCGCAGCGCCGGCAACGTCACCTGTAACAGGTTCAGACGGAAATAGAGATCGGCACGGAAGCGTCCCTCTGCGACCAGTGCGTTCAGATCCCGGTGCGTCGCGGCGATCACGCGAACGTCGACCGGCACCGGACGCCCCGACCCCAGCCGCATCACCTCGCGTTCCTGCAACACGCGCAACAACCGGCTCTGCATCGCTGCCGGCATCTCGCCGATCTCGTCGAGAAAGATCGTCCCCGTATGGGCGATCTCGAACAGGCCCGCCTTCCCGCCGCGTCGCGCCCCCGTGAACGCGCCCTCGTCATGCCCGAACAACTCGCTCTCGATCAGCCCTTCCGGCAACGCGGCACAGTTGAAGGCGACGAACGGATTGCCGCGCCGTGCACTCGCATTGTGAATGCCCTGCGCGACCAATTCCTTGCCCGTGCCGCTCTCGCCGGTCAGCAACACCGTCGCGTCGTGTGATGCGCCCGCTCGCGCAAGACGCCGCACTTTCTCGATCTGCGGCGAGTCGCCGACCAGCTCCGCGAGTTCATGCTTCGCGACGAGATGCCGGGGACGCTGCGTCGTGCGCAATGACCGGTCGATGCGCTGCGCCATCTGTGCGTCCTGCACCGTGACCACGGCACCGGAGCGCATGCCGTGCTCGTAGATCGGCACGCAACTCGTGATGAATGCCCGGCCGTCGATATGTTCCAGACGCTCCTCGATGGCAACACCGCTCTCCGACAGTTCCCGCAACATCGGCCCGAGCTTGCGCGTCAGTTCGAACTGACGCGCGCCATGCGTGGCGATGCGCTCGCCATCCACATCCAGCAGCGTGAACATCGCGGGATTCACCGCTTCCAGTTGTCCGTTCTCGTCGAACGCCGCCACGCCATCGCGCATGTGCGCCACGATGGTATTCAGCCGCATGCGCTTCGACTCCTTCTCACGACTCACACGCGCGAGTTCGACGGAGCGCTCGAAGGCCTCCTCCACCGCGCCGAGGGAGTACAGGAAGACGTGTTCGAGCCCCGCCTCCTGCGCGAAGTCGCATGCCATGCCGGGACCGATGATGACCTTGCAGCCCTGCGCAGCGAGCGTGTCGACGGCGTCCTGCACTTCATCCACCGAGCGATACGCGCGCTGACGGATCTGGATCTTGAGCAACTGGCCGAGATCGTCCAGCTCGCGCGATACGGTCTCGTGCAGCACCAGTCCCAGCGGCTGGTCCGGCCACGTGGTCGTCGCGCGCGTGATCGCACTGAGCACGTCGAAGCCGTTGACCTTCACGGTCACGACCGGCACCGACAGGTTCTCGCGCAGGTACGCGCCGTTCGAACCGGCGGCCAGCACCACGTCGACCGCGCCCGACTCCACATACGACTGCAACGCTGCCACTGCCGCGCCGTAACCCTCGCGCACGGAATAGAAGCGTGCGCGGTCGGTGTAGCGCGGCGCGACCGTCTCGCAAAGCGTCTGCAAGCGGCTGATGCTCACGAGGGCAATACCGGGGCGACGGGCACGAGGATCGATGGGGGTGGGCGCGACGCGACGCGGCGGCTCCGCACTGGTATGGCTGGGGGGCATGATGGGTGTCTCCGAACGGCTCTGACGGCACGGCTTGAACGTTTCACAACACCGTTTCCGATGTGTTTCAAATGTGTTTCATGAAACGTTTCAAATACTGTTTCGCGAATTCTGCCACATCTGTGGAAAACAGACCGCCCAGCACAAGCGCATGATTTGGCGACGATTTTCGCGGCATTCTCAAGTCGAAGGCCGTCTGGCACGCAGATTGCGAACAGTGTCTCCATTTACCGATAACTCACACGGAGACCGTCATCATGACTACCGCGACCGCACAACGCCGCGCCGAATTCCGCCGCAAGGTCGAGGCCCGCCGCGGCCTGCTCGTCCCCGGCGCCTTCAACGCCCTTTCGGCACGCGTCATCGAAGACGCGGGTTTCGAAGCGCTCTACCTCACGGGCGCCGGTGTCACCAACATGTCGCTCGGTCTGCCCGACCTCGCGTTCATCGGCCTGGCGGAGATCGCCGAGCACACCGCCCGCGTGCGCGACGCCGTCTCGCTGCCCATCGTCGTCGACGCCGATACGGGCTTCGGCAACGCGCTGAACGTGCGTCACACGGTGCGCGTGCTGGAGCGCAGCGGCGCCGACGCCATCCAGTTCGAAGATCAGGTGTTGCCCAAGAAGTGCGGTCACTTCAACGGCAAGGCCGTGATCGGCGCCGACGAAATGGTGGGCAAGATCCGCGCCGCCGTGGATGCGCGGGAAGACGGCAATCTGCAAATCATCGCGCGCACCGACGCGGCCGCCGTGGAAGGCATCGAAGCCGCCATCGAGCGCGGCCATCGCTTCATCGAAGCCGGTGCCGACATCCTCTTCATCGAAGCGACGGAGACGCTGGCCGACATCGAGCGTCTGCCGGCGCTCTTCGATCGTCCGCAATTGATCAACATCGTCATCGGCGGCAAGACGCCGACGCAATCGCAGCCGCGTCTGGCCGAGCTGGGCTACGGCATCGTGCTGTACGCGAACGCCGCACTGCAAAGCGCCGTTCTCGGCATGCAAAAGGCGCTGGGCACGCTGCGCGATAACGGACGTCTGGACGAAGATCCGTCGCTGGTGGTGCCGTTCGCGGAGCGCCAGCGTCTCGTGAACAAGCCGTTCTACGACGCCCTCGACAAGCAATACGCCGCCGACTGAGCGGCCAGCGCCAACGCAAGTCCCTGCAAGTCCTACCCCGCATGACGGCAACGCGCGACAGCACGCGCGTTGCCGGTGTTACCGGCAGCACCGCATCGCCGCAGTACAGCAACACTGCATTACGGCATCAAACAACAAGTATTGGAGACAGATTGTGACGCCCCCCTCGGATTCCCTAGCTGCACGTCAATCCCCCAACATTTCGAGCACCTCCACCTCCACTGCCACGCGCGCGCCCGTCAAGATCGGCTCCATCGTGGGCGGTCTCGCGGGCAACCTGATCGAGTGGTACGACTTTCTCGCGTACAGCATCTTCTCGATCTACTTCGCGAAGGCGTTTTTCCCGGGCGACAACCCGACCGTCCAGCTGATGAATACGGCCGCGATTGCGGCGGTCGGCTACGTGGCACGTCCGCTGGGTAGCTGGTTGATCGGCCTGTACGCCGACCGTCGTGGCCGCAAGGCGGCGCTCACGGGGTCGGTGCTGGCGATGAGCGTGGGCTCGATGATGATCGCGCTTACACCCGGCTACGCGACCATCGGTATCTTCGCGCCGATCGTGCTGATCGCGGCGCGTCTGCTGCAAGGCCTGTCGATGGGCGGCGAGTACGGCACGAGCGCGACCTATCTGAGCGAAGTCGCGCCCGAGAACCGCAAGGGCTTCTTCCTTGGCTTCCTGCAAGTGAGCGTGGTGGCGGGGCAACTCGTCGCGCTGGGCCTGATGCTCGTGATGCAGCGCTGGCTGCTCACGGCCGAGCAGATCGAGCATTGGGGATGGCGTATCCCGTTCGTGCTCGGCGGCGTGCTGGCGCTGTTTGCGCTGTACATGCGTCGCAACGTGACGGAGAGCGAGGCGTTCGTCGACAGCGCGAAGAAACGTGAGACGTCGATTGCGCGTGAGGTCTTCGCGCACTGGCGTCAGATCTTGCTGGCCATCGGGATCACCATCGGCGGCACCGTGGCGTTCTACACGTTCACCGTCTACATGCAGAAGTTTCTGGTGAATTCGGTCGGGCTGTCGAAGGAGTCGTCGACGTTCGTCTCCACGCTTGCGTTGTTGCTGTACATGCCGCTGCAACCGCTGTTCGGGCTGCTTTCGGATGTGATCGGCCGCCGCAAGGTGCTGATGATCTTTGGCGTGAGCACCACGCTCTTTTCCGTGCCGCTTTTCACCGCGCTCAGTCACACCAAGGACCCGCTGGTGGCGTTCGCGCTGTCGTTCGCCGGTCTCGTGATGCTCTCGGGCTTTACGTCGGTGCACATGCTCGCGAAGACCGAGCTGTTCCCGCCGCGTATTCGCGCGCTGGCCGTGGGCTTCCCCTATGCCCTCACGACGGCGATCCTCGGCGGCACGACGGAATTCGTCGCACTGCGCTTCAAGGCGAGCGGCCACGAGTCGTATTTCTACTGGTACGTGACGATCTGCGCGGCGATCTCACTGGCCGTCTATCTGAAGATGCCGGAGACGCGCGGACGCAAGTTCGACTGATTTGCCGGGTTCGACACGCGCAACGCGACAGGCGCAGGTGGGGACGTTTTGCGTCCTTTCCTGCGCTTTTTCTATGCCGATTCCCGACGTTCCCCTGAATGACGAAACCGGCTCACAGAAACGCAAAGCGCGGCAGCCTTTGCGTGGCATCTTGGGCAATTCATTGGCCTTAGGCAGCTCAGTGCTGCGGAGATGCGTTCATGTTGCCGTCGTCGATTCCGGATATCAGTCTTGTGCCGCCTTCCGATATGGAGGAGGCGTCGCGCGCGAGTGCGACGCCTGAGGTTGCGCAGGATATCGAGGGGGTCGTCAACATTCCCGAACCACCGGCACAACTGCCGTTCCCGTGCGTGACGCCGGACCCCGACACGGCATTCCGGTTTCAGTCGGAATTCCTGGGCGTCGCGGAGGAAGCGTCCGAGGACATCGTGGCGCATTGGCGTCAGGCCGTTCGGCGCGGTGGCGGCACACTGGAGTGGCGGGCATTCGTCGCGCGATGGCAGGCGAAACTGTCCGGGGCGCATCAGCCTCACCCGCTTCACCCCCGTTATGCGCTGTTCCATCTGCTGATCTTCTACTTCGGCCGTCTGGATGCGAGGTTGCGGCCGCTGGCGCTGGAATGCCTGCTCACGGATGGGCCCGAGGGCCGCGCCGCCGTCAGGCGCAACTGGAAGCGTATCGGGCTGGGCATGTTCGCGCGGGAGCAGTGGCCGGTGGTGCAGCGGCTGCTGCGTGAGGCCGAGATGCTGCGATGAGCGTGGTGTACGAGTGCAGGTCGGCATGGGCCGGAACGCCGTTCGCCCGCTCCTCATCCTCATTAGCGAGGCGCACCGTAAACGAAAAAGGCAGAAGACCTTTCGATCTTCTGCCTTCTGAAACCTTGGTGCCGACGGCGAGACTCGAACTCGCACAGCTTTCGCCACTACCCCCTCAAGAT